>NZ_ASAC01000007.1:0-1934 GCF_009834675.1 Cyanobium sp. Copco_Reservoir_LC18 | reverse complement strand
TCGACGATGTGAAGTTAATGAAACCAATGTCGAAACCTGATATGGCGTCCGATACTCCAAGAGTGAGCCTTATTCCACCTGCACCAGGTTGCGATAGATCCACCGAAGTGGCGCTCAGGGCAGCGCTGGTGATCTGGGGAGCAGACGTATCGGAAGATGCCTCAGCGGCAAGCAGACGATGATTCGAGAGGATGATCTGGATCGTATCGTCATCAGCAAGCAAAGACGTTCGCTGTGCTGTAGTTAACGGATTTCCCAGCAGAAGACTCGCAAACAACTGTCCTTCATCCCCAGGTGTATCCGTCGCATTCAGCAGCCCATCGAGATGGTCCGGAGGGAGAAGGATATGCTGAGGCTGGCAGCAACAGCTTTACGACAGAGCAGCTGCAACTGAGGGGTATTCCAGATCGATCAGCTTGGTCATCCGCACCCCGTTACCTGGCAGTGCTAACAGCTGGCCATGAACCGCAGCGGGTACTACACCAGCAGGAAGCAGCAGGAACCGCAAGGAAAGCGGGCGGACGAGAACGATTGGGTCGCATCTATGTTCCCGGCGATGCTCCGTGAGCAGCGGCGCTGCTGGTGCTCTCCTCGAATCCACCAGGGGCTACGCGCTGCCGGGCCATCCGGTGAGTCGTCACAGAGTCGCCCGTCTCATGCATCGGGGTCAGATCAAGGCCAGCATGGGAGCGAGTGAGGTAATGGAGAACCTCCAGCCACAACACGCACAGATTAAGTGGTTTGATCTGATCTACTGTGAGAGGAGAGACGACGAAAGTAAACATCATCCAGATACAAAGCAATAGGACTATTCCGAAAAAGATCAGAACTCACGGATTAATGCAAGGATTGTGGGAAAAGCCTGGCAAGGAGAAACCGTATAGATCACACCACCACACCAACAACTCCATCACGGTTCAAGTCAAACGCCAAGCGGCTCTCTTCTCCAAAAAGCTGGGAAAGGGTCAGCACCGAGCCGCCTACAAAGCCAGCACTGGTGTTTAGATCCCACCTCGCATATTCTCCATTGTTGTTATTCTTCCAATACAGGTCGAAGCCGCCAGTGGCATCAGCAGCTGCAGCGATGGCCGTCCAGCCAGCGCCGGGATTGGTGGCAGAGATCTGGTTGCCCTGGATGGTGATCGGCACCAGCAGCAGTGGATCCAGTGAATTGGCATCCAGTGCGTAACCTCCAGTCGTAGAGAACAGAGAGACAGTCGCGATCTGTGATGTCCTGGAGATACCAGTCAGGGTATCTCCATCAAGATCCTGATTGAGCCTGCTTTCTTCAGCCAGGAATTGATGAATGTTGAGAACGCTGCCACCGATAAAGGCGCCGGTGCTGTTCAGGTTCCAGCGGGCCAGCTGACCCGATACCGAATTGCGCCAGTAGAGGTCATAACCGCCTGCAGTTGCTGCAGCGGCCAGTGGTGACCAGCCGGCGCCTGGGTTGCTGGCCGACGCCAGCTGACCGGAGATCGACACCTGGATCGGTGCGCCGGCACCCGGCCGGATGGCAAAGCCGAGCTGGGTGCTGCCCAGGTTCACACCATTGATCGTGCGCGCTCCTGCCGTATAGAGCAGGCCGGTGCTGCCATCACCATCGAGATCCGCGTTCAGGCTTGACTCCGCCTGCAGGAACTGATTCGGCGTGAGCACGTCGCCACCGACAAACGCTCCGCTGCTGTTCAGGTTCCAGCGGGCCAGCTGACCCGATACCGAATTGCGCCAGTAGAGGTCATAACCGCCTGCAGTTGCTGCAGCGGCCAGTGGTGACCAGCCGGCGCCTGGGTTGCTGGCCGACGCCAACTGACCGGAGATCGACACCTGGATCGGTGCGCCGGCAGCCGGCCGGATGGCAAAACCGAGCTGGGTGCTGCCCAGGTTCACACCATTGATCGTGCGCGCTCCTGCCGTATAGAGCAGGCCGGTGC
>NZ_ASAC01000023.1:0-179041 GCF_009834675.1 Cyanobium sp. Copco_Reservoir_LC18 | reverse complement strand
CTGGGGCGCCGCTGCGGCCCTTGGTGCGATCTCCCCTTCCGCCTCACCCATGAGCGCATCGGCGAGCTGATCGGCACCACCCGCGTCACCACCACCCGGCTGATCTCCCGCATCCGGGCCGCCGACCTGCTCGAGGCCCCCAGCGGCGAGACCGGCCTGCGCCTGGCACCGGCCCTGGTGGACGGCGCTCCCCTGGCGGCCTGACGCCCCCCCGTTCTCCTGCTCCTCCCTTTCCCTTCCCTTCGCTCCCATGGCCCCCTCCCTCGGCAACCTCCCCGACGTCCCCGCTCCGATCACCACCCGCGGTCCCCAGCCCCAGTCCAAGAAGAAGGGCTGCCGCCAGAAGAAATGCTCCAAGTGGAAGGGCGGCAAGTGCTGCTGCGGCCGCGACTGAGATCCCCCTGGGAGCAACGACGGGCTCCGGTTCTGCCGGGGCCCCTTGGATGGTCGCCAGCTCCACCGCCCCGCTGGAGTCGCCCCGCTGCAGTCGCCTCGGTTCAGTCGCCCCGCCCCTGGCGCTCGAGGCTCGGCATCAGGGCGATCGAGGCGACGAGTCGCCCCGCTGCAGTCGCCTCGGTTCAGTCGCCCCGCCCCTGGCGCTCGAGGCTCGGCATCAGGGCGATCGAGGCGGCCAGTCCCAGCGCCAGGATCAGCAGCGCCGGTATCAGGGCCGCCCCCACCCGTTCGTCGCTGGCGTACTGGTAGACACGCACCGAGAGGGTGTCGAAGTCGAAGGGGCGCAGGGAGAAGGTGAGGGGCAGCTCCTTCACCACATCCACGAACACCAGCAGCGCCCCCACCAGCAACGGACCCCGCAGCAGGGGCAGGTGGATGCGGCGCAGCACCGCCAGCCAGCCGCAGCCCAGGCTGGTGGCCGATTCGTCCAGGCTGGGGGGAATCTGCTCGAATGAGGCGTCGAGTCCCTGTTTCGAGACGGCCATGAAGCGGTCGGCGTAGCCCCAGAGCAGCAGCAGCAGGGGGCTGAGCTGCAGGGGCCCACCGATCAGCATCAGGGCCAGGGCCAGCACCGTGCCGGGCACGGAGTAGCCCATGCCGGCGAAGAAGGTGAGCCGGCCCAGCATCCGGTCGGCCAGCCAGCGGCGGCTGATGGCCAGCACCAGGGCCCCTGCGACGGTGACCACGGCGGCCACCAGGGCCAGCCCCAGGCTGCGCAGGGTCAGGGCCAGCAGGTCCTCGAGCGGATCGCTCTGCAGGTGGTCGCGGCTCGCCACCAGCCAGGTGAGGGGAAGCCCCAGGCTGACCAGGGGCGGCAGCAGGGTGAGCAGCTGGGCCAGCAGGCGACGCCAGCCCCGCAGCGGCCACTGCAGCGTGCCGGCGTCCCCCTGCCCCAGGTTCCAGCGGCGGCTGCGCTGGCGCATCCAGCGTTCGGCCCCCACCAGCAGGCTCACCAGCACCAGGGCGATCAGGGCCAGCCCCACGGCCCCCGGCAGGTCGCCCTCCGCCTGCCAGCGCTGCAGGATCCCCCGCGACAGGGTGGGAACCCCCAGCAGTTCCACGGCGCCCAGCTCATTGACGACCTCCATGCCGCTCAGGGCCACACCGGCGCCGATCGACGGCAGCGCCAGGGGCAGGGCGACCCGCCGGAAGCTGCCCCAGGGGCCCACCCCCAGGCTGCGGCAGGCCTCCAGCTGGCGCTGACCACTGCCGGAGAAGCTCTCGGTGGAGAGCAGGAACACATAGCTGTAGGTGGTGAGGCTGAGCAGCAGCAGGGCCCAGCCGATGCCGTGCACGCGAAAACCCCAGCGGCTGCCGAGGTCGACCAGCACGGCGGCGAGCACGAAGGCCGGAGCCGCCAGGGGCAGCACCTGGGCCAGCCGCAGCCAGCGGCGACCGGGGAACTGGCAGCAGGCGGTGAGCCAGCCGTTGGCGGTGCCGAGCAGGGCGCCGGTCAGGCCGACGCCCACCACCAGCACCAGGGTGTTGCCCAGCTGCTCGAGACCTTCGGCCCCCAGCCACAGGCCGCCGGAGCCGGCATCGCGCACCGCGAAGCCGGCCAGGGCCAGGAAGGGGAGCAGCGCCAGGGCGCAGACCAGCAGCACGGCCGCCGCGAGGGAGGCCCGCCGCATCGGCGGAGCTGTCCGGGGGGCCGCTGCCCGCTCCGCCGTTGCCGCGCTCGCCATCCGGTGTCCTACTTCCAGCCGTTCGATTCCATCATCTGGGTGGCCGCCCGGCTCCTGGAGCCGATCTGCTCCACCGAGACCCCATCGGCCCGGAAGGTGCCGAAGCGCTTCAGGATCGGGTTGTCACCGAAGCCCTTGAGGGGGTATTCGTTGTTGGCTTCGGCGTAGCCGCGGCCGCCGGTGGGGGAGGCCAGGAACTCGATCAGCCGGATCGCCGCCTGGGGATTCCTGGCGTGGCGGGTGACGCCGGCGCCGGTGATGTTGACGTGGGAGGGATTGAGGTAGACCACCCGCAGCCGTTCGGCCAGTTGCTTGTCCTGGGCGCCGCCTTCCCCGGAGAGCATGCGGGCGATGTAGTACGTGTTCACCACTCCGACGCCGCACTCGCCACGGGCGACGGCCCGGGCCAGGGGGGTGTCGGAGGTGAAGAAGGGCTGGCTCACGTTGGCCACCATGCCGCGGATCCAGGTGCGGGTGGCGGCATCACCGTTGAGGATCATGCGGCTGGCCACCAGGGACTGGTTGTAGGGGCTCTTGCGATCCCGCAGGCAGAGCTTGCCCCTGAGGGCCGGCCTGGCCAGATCGGCGTAGGTGCGGATCGTCGCCGGATTCACCAGCTTCGGGTTGACCACCACGGCCCGCACGCGGCGGGTGAGGCCATACCAGCGGCCCTGGGAATCCCGCAGGTTGGCGGGCACGTCCCGCTGCAGGGCGGCTGAACGGGTGGGCCGGAACAGGCCCTGGTCGGTGGCGGCGTCGAGGCGGGCGGCATCCACCAGAACGAGCACATCGGCGGGGCTGTTCTTGCCTTCGCTCTTGAGGCGCTCCAGCAGGGCATCGTCCTTGGCTTCCAGCACATTCACCCTGATGCCGGTGCGGGCGGTGAACTGGCGGTAGAGCTCCTTGTCGGTGTTGTAGTGGCGGCCGGAGTAGACCCCGATGGTGGTGCCGGCCTGGGCGACGGCGGGAGCCTTGGGCTGCGACTGACCGATGGCCGGCAGCGATCCACCGCCGAAGACGGCGAGCAGGGCTGCGGCCAGGGCCGCGGATCCGCCGACAGGCAGCAGGAGGCGACGGCGAAGGAACCTGGACGTGGGCATCGGGGAAGAACGGTTGTCTTCCCGGACGCTATGAAGTCAGCCCAGGGGTGGCCGGAACAAACGACGCGACGTCGCGTAACAATGCTTACCTCTGGAGCGCTCTTGCGGCGCTCAACCCCGTTCGGCGGTGAGCGCTCAGTAGGTGTCGGAGCGACGCACGGGGATCAGGGCTGGCTGCATCAGGCCGCCGCCGCCGTTGTCGTCGTCGGAGTCCATCGCCATCCACAGCACCAGACCGAGAAGGGCGAGCACGCCCGTCATCAGGAGGAACTCGGTCATGGGAGTGCTACGTAGACCGACACCCTAGCGGCGCCAGCCGGTGGTTCCGTAGTGGATGCAGCACAACGGGCCGGGGGCGGCCGATCAGCCGAAGCCCTTGCCCGCCTCGCCGGCCACGCAGGCCTGGAGCTGCTGCCGCAGGCGCTGGTGGTCGAGGTCCTTGCCGATCAGCACCAGCTGGTTCTTGCGTTCCCCCGGCCAGTCGCTGTCGTCGATGGAGAAGCGTTTGCCCGCCAGGTGGAACACGTGGCGGCGCTCGCTTTCGTTGAACCAGAGGATCCCCTTGGCCCGGAAGACCCCCGCCGGCATCTGGTTGTCGAGGAAGTTCTGGAACTTGCGCAGGGAGAGGGGGCCGTCGCTGCTGAAGGACAGGGAGGTGAACCCCTCGATGGCCTGATGGTCGGCATGGCCGCCATGGTCATGGCTGTGGCCATGGCCGTGATCGTGGGCGTGGTCATGGCCCGCCGCCGCCGGCTCGTGCTCGCAGTGGCCGTGGTCGTGGTCGCAGTGGCTGTGGTCTTCGGCCCCATGGTCATGGCCGTGGTGGTGCCCATGGTCATGGTGGTCAGCGGCGGCCGGAGCCTGCTGCTGGGCCACCACCCTGTCGCTCTCGAACAGGCCCACGCTCAGCAGCAGGGGCAGGGGCACCTCGCCCTTCACCGAGCGCAGGATGCGGGCCTCGCTCTTGATCGACCGCAATTCGGCCTCCAGCTGCTCCAGCCGCTCCTCGCTGACGAGGTCGCACTTGTTGAGCAGGATCATGTCGCCGTAGACGATCTGGGAGCGGCCCACCTCCCCCTGCAGCGTTTCGGGGCCGAAGTTCTCGGCGTCCACCAGGGTGATGATCGAATCGAGCCGGGTGAGGTCGCGCAGGTCGCTGCCCAGGAAGGTCATGGCCACGGGCAGCGGATCGGCCAGGCCGGTGGTCTCCACCACCAGGTAGTCGACGGGTTCGGGGCGCTCCAGCACCCGGTAGACGGCCTCCAGCAGCTCGCCGTTGATCGAACAGCAGATGCAGCCGTTGCTCAGTTCCACCATGTCGTCGCCGGTGGCCACGATCAGCTCGTTGTCGATGCCGATCTCCCCGAACTCATTGACCAGCACGGCGGTCTTGAGACCCTCCTGGTTGCTGAGGATGTGGTTGAGCAGGGTGGTCTTGCCCGCCCCGAGGAAGCCCGTGAGGATCGTCACCGGCACGGCGATGGGCCGGGCCTCCGTCGCCGCCTCGGTCGCCGCCTCCTGGGTCGGGGCGTCCAGTTTCGTGCTGGTCATGGCCGGAAGGGGAACCGCTGTGGTGATTCTGCCGGCGCGCTCCCCCCAGCCACGCCGCCGCGGCTGCTGGAATGACGGTCTCCGAACCTGGCCCATGAACCCCAGCGAAGCCTTCGCCGCCATCGCCCTGGCCGCGGTGGCCTGCGATGGTGCCCTTGATGGCGACGAGGCCGCCATGCTGCGCCAGCTATTGGAGGTGCGCTCGCCCTACGCCAACCTCGGCGAGGCGGCCATGGGGGCGATGTTCGACGGGCTGCTGGGACGCCTGAGCAGGGGCGGCTGGGAACAGCTGCTGGCGGAGGCCGCGCCGGTGCTGACCCCTCCCCAGCAGGAGACGGCCTATGCGATGGCGGCCCTGCTGGTGCACACCAACCGCAGCTTCAAGCCGGTGGAGCAGGCGATGCTGCAGCGGCTGGGGGAACTGATCAGCGTGCCGCCCGAGCGCTGCAGCCAGATCCTCGAGGTGATGGCGGTGCTGCACCGCGACAGCCTCAGGGCCTGAGGGCCCGGCCTCAGGACCGGGTGCCCCGGCAGCGGCCGCACAGCCCGAAGAACTCAAGGGTGTGATATAGGGGCAGGAAGTCGCCCAGGTCCTCCCCCGGCAGGTGCAGGCCGTGCACCGGGCACTGGGGCAGCACCATCGTGGTGCCGCAGTCGACGCAGGTGAGGTGGTGTTCGTCCCGCTCGGTCGGGGCGTAGAGGGCTTCGCCGCTGGGCAGGTGGCGGCAGCGCACCAGGCCCCGCTGCTGCAGCTGGCGCAGGTGGCGGTAGACGGTGGCCAGCCCCATGGCGGACGGGCCGCCCCGCAGCCGGGCATGGAGGTCCTGGCCGCTTAGTTCGCCGTCGGCATCGCGCAGTTCCGCCAGCAGGGAGGCCTGGCGCGGCGGCAGATCGGGGGCGGAGGGGGCCTGCATGGTTCCGTTTCTACCCTGCCGGCAGCCAGATGGCCTGGAGGGCCTCCTGCGGCAGGGGCTGGAGAGTGAGGCTGGAGGCCTCGATCAGCACCGCCCGGGGGGGCGCCGGGGGGCCCCCGCGCAGGTTCCCCAGGGGCCGGAGCACCAGGGCCAGCCGGTCGCTGGTGGGGTCGTAGCTGAGGCCGGTGCCCGGTTCGAGCTCCCAGCCGGCCAGGCGCCGCGAGGCCAGCACGGTGCCGCGCCGGTCGAGGCTCACCAGGGTGAGGGAGGGACGGCCCACCCCTTCGATCAGCAGAGCCCAGATCCGCTCGCCGCCGCGGCTGCAGGCCGTGGCCGCCAGGGCCTGGGGGCCGATCCAGAGCTGGCGCGGGGCCACGCCCGGCTCCACCAGCTCCAGGGAGCGGCGGAAATCGGGCCAGTGGCGCACCAGCAGGGCCCGCCCCGCCCGGGGACAGAAGCTGCTCAGGTCGCGGCTGCCGGGCAGGGTCTGGCGGCGCTCCGGCCGGGGGGGCAGGTCCCGCAGGCTGAGGCCATCGATCTCGGGTACCACCAGGGCGCCCCCCTCGGGCAGCAGCCGCACGGCGCCGCTGGCCTCCAGCGGCAGCACCCGCGGGCCGCCGCGGGCGGGCCAGAGGCTGATGCTCACCTGGTCGGGCTGCTCACCGCCGGCCTGCACCAGCAGATCGCCGCGCCGGTTGCCGCTGATGTGGGCGAAGACCATCTCGCCGGCACCGATGGGCTCGGGGGCACCGGCCTGGACGGGGGCCGGCGCCGCCGGCCGCCCCCGGCCCAGGGGGCGCAGGGGCTGCTGGCGCAGCGGCAGCCGCCAGACCCGGAAGCGGCCCCCCTCGGAGCGCGACACCACCGCCACGGCCTCGCCACCGCCGAGCGGTTCGACCATGGTGATGCGCGGCCAGACCGGCGAGATCGGCCGCCAGCGGCCGTCGTGCTCCCGCACCTGCAGCTGCTCGCCGCTGGCCACCGGCACCACCGCCAGCAGCCGGGGGCGCGGATCCCACTGCCAGCGCTGGGGGGGCAGGGCCAGGCCGCGGCGATCGCGGCCGGCCAGCTGCAGCAGCAGGGGGGAGCGGATCCGCTGGTCGGGGGACAGGTTGAGCAGCAGGGTGTCGCCATCCCCCAGCCAGCGGTGGGCCAGGGGCGGGGCAAGGGTGCTGTCCCTGTCCAGGCTGGCCGGGTCCATGGGCCGGCTGAAGCGGGCCTGCAGGGCGGCGGGGCCGGAGCTGGCGGCCACCGGGGTGAGCCGCTCCAGCCGGGGCGGCTGGCGCAGCAGCAGTTGCTGCTGAACCAGGGCCAGCAGCCCGGCCAGGGCCAGGGTGAGCGGCAGGGGGCCGGCCCAGGGGAGGCGGAAGGGGCGGGTCATGGTTCCAGGGGCCGCGCGGGCCGCGGGATCGGCCGGATGCGGCTGGGGACCACCTCCAGCCGCTCGCCGCCGCCGGGGGCGGGCCTGAGGCCCATCACCCCGTCGATGGCCAGCCACTGGTCGGCGGGGAAGGGGGCCTGGCCGGCGGGCCAGTGGACGGGCAGCCCCACGGGCGAGGCATCGGCCAGGCAGCAGCGCACCAGCAGCCTTGCCAGCTGGGGCTGTTCCCCCTCCATGGGCAGCACGAAGCCGCTGATGCGCACCGGATCGCCGGCGAACAGCTTGGGATCGGGCTGGCTGCGCAGCAGCCGCACCCAGTCGGTGAGGCTGCGCTGGGCGGGCGGCAGCACGAAGCTGAGCGCGCTCTCGGCGGTTTCGTCGCGGGGGCGCTGGCCGGCCAGGTCGGCGAAGGAGGGGGCCGGGGGCAGCAGCAGCACCAGCAGGGCGATGGCGGCGGTGAGCAGCAGGGTGCGGGCCTGGCGCCGGTCGCCCCGTTCCTGCCGGCCGGGCCCGAAGGCCAGGCGCAGCTGCAGCAGGGCGACGAGCAGCAGCAGCAGGCCGGCCAGGGCCACCAGGGGGTGGAAGACGGCCCGCAGGAGGAGGTCGAGGCGGCCGTCGACGCTGCTGACCAGCAGCACCAGGGCCCAGAGGCCGAGGCTGGCGGCGCGCCAGAGGGCGGCCCGCTGCAGGAGGGGAGGTGGGGTCATGGGAGTCACAGGCGCCACAGGTTCACCCACTGGCCGATCAGCAGCACCATCAGGGCGGCCCCGGCGGTGGTGAGCACCAGGCCGCGGGGCCGGAACAGCAGCCCGAGCAGGCTCACCAGCTTGAGGTCGATCACCGGACCCAGGAGCAGGAAGGCGAGCAGGGCCCCGGGGGTGACCTGGGCGGCGAAGCTGAGGGCCAGGAACGCATCCACGCTCGAGCACACCGACACCACCAGGGCCAGCAGCATCAGGGCCAGGATCGAGAGGGTGGGGGCGCCGCCCACCGCCAGCAGCCAGCTGCGGGGCACGAAGGACTGCACCAGGGCGGCGATGACGCTGCCCATCACCAGCAGCAGGGACAGGTAAAGGAACTCCTGGCTGGCGTGCTTCATCAGCTCGGCCAGGGGCGGCCGCACCGGGGCGGCCTCAGCCGTGAGGGCCGACGGTGGCGGGGCGCCCACCAGGCCACTGGAGCGCTCCAGCAGCCCCACCGCCGCCAGGGGCTGGTGCAGGCGCCGTTCGGCCAGCAGGTCGGCCTGCAGCAGCGCCGGTTCGCCCACCAGGCCCAGCAGCAGGGCCAGGCCCACAGCCACGACAACGGCGCCCAGGGGGCGGGCCAGCAGCAACCAGGGCTGGTCGGGGAAGGCGGCCCAGGTGCTGGCGATCACGATGGGGTTGAGCACGGGGGCGGCGAACAGGAAGCCGAGGCCGGCGCCGAGGGGCGCGCCACCGCTCAGCATGCGGCGGGCCACCGGCACGTTGCCGCATTCGCAGGCCGGCAGGGCGAAACCGAGGGCAGCACCGGTGAGGGGCCCCAGCAGGGGATGGGACGGCAGCCGCCGCAGCCAGCGGCCGCCGGGGGCGAACCAGCGGGCGCCGGCGGAGATCAGCACGCCGATCAGCAGGAAGGGCAGCGCCTCGATCAGCAGGCCCTGGAACAGGGCCCAGGCGGTGGCCAGGCGGGTGAGGATCACGGCGCCGGCCAGGGCTCCGGGGTGGCGGCGGCCGCGGCGGTGCCCGCCTCGAACCAGTCCGGGGTGGCGGTGAAGCGGGCGGCGTTGGCCTCGTTTTCGCGGGCCTCGACGCGCCAGCAGCAGCTGCGGCCGCCATCGCGGCGGTGGAGCAGCGCGTTGGCCCAGCCCCAGACCAGCTCGGCGCTGGCCTCCATGCCCACGTTGGCCATCACCCGCAGGTCGAGGGCGCCCTGGTCATGCAGGTCCTGCCACTGGGCGAGGAGGGGGTCGTCGTGGTTGACCAGGAAGGTGTGGTCGAACTGCTGCTCGAGGCGGGCCCGCAGGGGCTGGAGGCTGGAGAAGTCGACCACGAAGCCGTGGAGGTCGAGGTGGTGGGCGGCGAACCAGAAGGTGAAGCTGCGGCTGTAGCCGTGCACGAAACGGCAGTGGCCCGGGTGGCGCCACTGGCGGTGGCAGCAGGGGAAGCCGCCGTAGCTCTTGCTGCAGGTGTGGGCGGCGGGGGTGGACATGGGGGAGGATCACTGCAGCTGACGTCGCGTCCCGTGGGGGCTCCCTCCGCCGCTTCCCCTGGATCCTGTCATCCGCCCATCCCCGGTGGGGGGGCGGCCCTGCCCGGCCCGGAGCTGATCGGGACGCTGCGCTTCGACGGGGCGGGTCTGATCCCGGCGGTGGCCCAGGACTGGCTGGACGGGGCGGTGCTGATGGTGGCCTGGATGAACCGGGAGGCGATTGAGCGGACGCTGGCGAGCGGGGAGGTGCACTACTGGAGCCGCTCGCGCCAGGAGCTGTGGCACAAGGGGGCCAGCAGCGGCCATTTCCAGAAGCTGAGGGGGATCCGCTACGACTGCGACGCCGACGTGCTGCTGCTGACGATCGAGCAGACCGGCGGGGGGGCCTGCCACACCGGCGCCCGCAGCTGCTTCTACGAGGAAAGCGCGGAGGCCACCGCCGGCGGCCCTGAGGCCCTGCCGCCGCCGGCGGATGTGTGCACGGAGCTGGCGCGGGTGATCAATGGCCGCCGCGAGCACCCCGAACCGGGCAGTTACACCAACAAGCTGCTGGAGGGGGGCGACAACCGGATCCTCAAGAAGATCGGCGAGGAGAGCGCCGAGTTCGTGATGGCCTGCAAGGACGACGACCCGGACGCGATCGCCGGTGAGGCGGCCGATCTGATTTTTCACCTGCAGGTGGCCCTGGCCCACCACGGGGTGGACTGGCGCCGGGTGCAGGAGGTGCTGGCGGCGCGGCGCGGGGCGCCACGGCGCGAATGAGCCGCCTGCAGCGGGAACTGGCCTGCCGGCGCCGGCTCAGCGATGGATCGGGCGAACGCTGGCTGTGGGCCCTGGGCTCGAGCCTGCCCTGGGTGGGGCTGGCGGTGCTGCTGCTGCACGCCCTGACGCGCCGCACGATCACGCCGTTTCTCTATGGCCTCACGGCCCTTGGGGCGGTGGGCTTCCTGGTGCTGACGCTGGGGGGCCTGCCGGACGACCTGGCCAGCCGCAACCGGCTGCCGTCTGGCACGGTGCCGGCGGCGATCACCTTGATCTGTATGGCGGCCTTTGCCTTCGGGCACCGCCAGGGGCAGGAAAAGGCGGCGGTGGAGGCGCGGAAGTGGCTGGAGTTGGATCGGTGAGGGAAGGGTCGCCGACTGTATGGCTGGGTGCCGTTTACAGTTAACGGCTCAGCACATTGTTTAGGCTATTGAGTTGATTCAATGCATCCTGCAGGTTGCGCTGAACTGTGGGATCAGGCCCTATCACCTTTCGATAGATTTCCACCGCTTCGAGAGTGGGCTGCAGGGCATCGGAGAAACGATTCAACCCAATATAGTATTTCCCTAGATTGACGAGAGCATCGGCGAGATCAACCTGAAAAGTGGAAATGCTCTCTGCCAGTTGTCGATAGGCTGCAACCGCTTCGAGGCTGGCCTGGATCGCATCTGCTGGTCTTCCGGATGCGTTGTACTGAATTCCCAAGTTGAAAAGTGATCGAGCTAGATCAGCCTTGAAGGTCGTTTCTCCCTTCCCCAGTTGCCGGAAGATCGCTATGGCTTCGAGAGTTCTCGGCAGGGCATCGGAATTGCGATCAAGCTCACTGTAAATCGCACCCAGGTTGCTGAGGGAATTGGCCAGTCCACCCCGGAGCATGGGGTTGCCGTCCACGGACTGGCGGCAGATCGCCACTGCTTCGATGGTGGGCTGCAGGGCATCGGAATAGCGACCAAGTTCGTAGTAAATGGCCCCCAGTGATAGTAGTTTGTCGGCCAGATTGGCTTGAAATGCTGGGTCGCTTGCCGCCAATTCTCTGAGAATTCCGATGACTTCAGATTTCGTATTTAGGGCTTCAGCGAATTTGCCGGTACCGCTGTATTCGTTGCTCAAGAGGTGTAATAGTTGGGCCAGTCTTGCCTTCCTCATGGGATCAGTCTTCACTAGTTTGCGGTAGATATCCACCGCTTCACTGGTGGGCTGGAGGGCTTCCTTTGTTCTGTCCAGCTTGATGAGCAGAACACCCAAGTTGCCGAGAGCATCGGCCAGATCATCTTGAAACGATGCGTTGCCTAAGGTCAGCTGGCGGTAGGCGGCTACCGCCTGAATGGTGGCCTGCAGTCCATCGAGATCACGGCCCAGCTCTCTATATTGTAGTCCTAGGTTATAGAGAGAATGGGCAAGGCCTTCCTGCAGATCGGAATCACCCATCGCTAGTTTGCGGTGGATGGCGATGGCTTCGAGGGTTGGCTGGAGAGCTTCAGAGTAGCGGCCTAATTCGCTGTAGAGGGCTCCAAGGTTGTTGAGAGCATCGGCCAGATCACCTTGATAGGAGGGTTCGGTGGAAGCCAGTTTTCGATAGGATGCTATGGCTTCGATGCTGGGCTGGAGTGAATCCTCTGGCCGGCCAAGCTCCCTGTACTGCAAGCCTAGATTGTAAAGGGAATTGGCGAGGTATCCCTGGATTTCTTTGTCGCCAATGGCCAACTTCCTAAAAATGACAATCGCCTCGCTGGTGAGCAAGACAGCATTGCCAGGTTGATTCAATCGGCTTTTCAGCAATCCAAGTAAGGCCACAGATAGGGCCAGATCGGCTTCGTTACCAGCACTGCTTCCCGCCAGCCTGCGGCGAAGGGTTAGGGCCTCTTCGGTCGGTTCAACCGCCTCTCCCGGCCGGTCCGACATCATGAGCAACCAGCCAAACTGGTGCAGGATGATCGCCTTTGTCGCTTCGTCCAGCTCGGGATTGGCCCGCATCCAGCTGAGCACCTTCTGCCATTGGGTAAGGGCTTGGCCATAGGCCCGCTGTTCTTCAAGCGCTTCTGCCTGCTGGATCCAGTCGCTCACCGCCTTTGGTAGCTGATCTTGCGCCGCAGGTTGCGTCAGAACCACCCAGCGGTCGCTGACGGCTGCCGGCAGCTGCTGGGTTTCGGTCCAGGACGCCACGACTGGCAGTGCTGCTGTACTTCCTAGAAGCAGTCCCACGATGGGCAGGCTTCGGCTCAACCATGGATGCTTCACGGCGCGCCCTGCAGCTTGATTCCAAGCTAAAAGCGTGGGGCGTTGCGACCCGCGTTCAGCGCTGATTCTTACGCTGGGTTGCAGCGGGTGGTCGGGCCAGCGCCATCGGCCCCTGGCACGGCAGCATCGTGGGGTGCAGCACAGTGCAGCAGTATGCAGCGCATCTGCCAGCTCAGAAGCTGAGCTTCACTCCACCCCCATAGGCGAACTGGCGCCCCGTGGAAAAGACTTCATAGGACGCAGAAACATAAAGGGACGCCTTGCTGGCGATGTCGTACTCCAGGCTGCCGCTCAGCGTCAGATCGTTGATGCCGCGATTCTGGCCGGCGCTGGAGAAGCTCACACCCGCTCCCGGCAGGAAAGCATTCAGCGAACTGTTCCCGTTGCGATCCCCCAGCGCATCCACCTGATAGGCCACAGCGACGCGTGGCTTGAGCAGCTGAGTCCGCCCAGCATTCAGGGGAATCGCCGCCATCAGCTCGGCGCCGAGGGTTCCCACCAGGCTGTGGCTGGTGTGGCCCGCCACATTCAGGTTCATGGTCGGGTCACCGCTTTCGCTGAACCCACCCTGCTGATAGGCCCCATAGGCCACACCAAGTTGCGGTTTGAGCGTGACCGGCACCCGGGCGGTCGCCTTGCTGAGCGGAATCGCATAGTCCGCCTGCAGCCCGGCGGTGTAGCCCTGGGCCGTTGTGCTGCCGGTGATCGTGTTGCCGTTGCCCACCGCCACCAGGCGACGGAGGCCCTGGATGTTGTAGTTGCCGTAGCCCACCAGCCCCTTGAGCGTCCAAGGGCCATCGGGCCGGTAGACGCCGTAAACAGAGCCACTGTTGACGGTGGAACTGATGCTGTTGCCGCCGGCCCCCAGGTTGCTCAGGCCGGCGGTGCCGTAGCCATAGGCCGCCCCCAGCGTCCATTGGTTGCTGGGCTGCACTTCGACCCCATAGAAGCCGCCGGCGATGGCGGAGTCGTAACCCGAGAGCCCACCATGGCCATCGATGCTGGCGGTGGCATTGCCCCCTGTCGCGAACACGCACAACGGTGTCCTGCGGCCCTTGCCGCCGATCACCCAGCCCGTGTCCCGGCAACGGCCGGCCTGGTTGGTCAACGTTTGCCGCTGCAGCCGCAGGGCATTGAGCCCCACACTCTGGAAGGCCGCATAGGACTCCGGCGTGATCGAATTCACCGCCTGCTCCAGCGCTGCCCCTGAGGGAATGGCCAGCAGATTGGCCAGCCGGCTCACGAAGTCGCTGCTCAAGCCGGCGGCCGTGGCCTGGCCTGTGGTGAAGCCCGTGCTGCCGATCGCCAAGCCCGTGGCATTGGCATTCCCCGCCGCTGCGGTGGCCAGGCGGTTGAAGGCCGAATCGAACACCCCGGCAGCCGAGGCGCCATTGCCCTGGGCCCCCAGGGCCTGCAACGCGGAGGCCACCGCACCGCTGCCATTCCTGGCGCGCCACTGCACGTCGAAGCTGCGGGGGTTGCCATCGGCCTCCTGGATCAAGGCCGTGCCGAACTGCAGCACGGCCGAAGGCGCGATCTGCGTGGGATCCAGCCCCACGGCAGCGGGAGTCGTGAAGGGGGCGCTGGCGGTGACGATCGTGTAGGGGAATCCAGGCCAGGCCGTGCCGCCCCCAAAGGCACTGAGCGCCGTCGTACCCGAAAAGCCGGTGACCGTCCCGGTCACGGCGATGCGGTCGCTCTGGGGACCCTGGATCTGGATGGCCTGCGTCCCCCCATCCAGGCTGTAGTTGCCGTTGATGGTCAGGGTGCCGATCGAGTTGCCCGGGGCGATCACCCCACCAGCGGCCACCGAGGTGCCGGGGAGTTGGCCGGCCCCGGCAATCGTGCCGCCGGAGAGCACCGTCAATCCTGAGGATGGGGCGATCGAACCGTTCACGGCCAGGGTGGCTCCCTGCTGCACTGTGGTGGCCCCCGTGTAGGTGCTCAGACCGGTCAGTTGCGTCAGGCCACCGGTGCCGCTGTTGGAGATGGTCAGGGGGCCTGCGCCGGAAAACGTCCCGGTGAAGCTCGAGATCAGGCCATTGGTATCGATCGTGCCGCCAAGCCTGCTGAGGAAGTAATCGGTGGCGAAAGTGCCGGGCTGGTCAACGATCACCGTGCCGCCCGCCAGCAGGTTGCTGAAGGGGGCACTGGCCGGGGTGGTGGTGCCTGGGGTGACGCCCACCAATCTCACATCCAGGAGAATGGCGTTGTAAGGGGATCCGCAGGGGTTCAGCGCGGGTTGGGCTGTGCACCAGGTCAGCCCCCCATCGGCGCTGATGGCGAAGCCGTTGTAGGTGAATCCATTGAGGCCGATCGGCTCGGTTCCCCCCGCTCCCGTGTTGCCGGTGTTGCCCCACTTCGGCTGGCTGGCCAGGGGGATATCGAGAAAGCCGGTGAGGGTCAGCCCATAGGTGGTGGACGGAAGGAGCGTGAAGGCGCCGACGCTGCCGAGGCTGCTGGCGTCAAAGGTGTACAGCTGCCGCAGGGCATTGATGGTGACCGCCAGGCGCGGAGAGGCAGTCAGTGCCGCCAATGGCAGCGGGCTCGGGCTGCTCGGCGTGGTGGACCAGATCGAGACGCCCAGGCTGGTGGTGAGCGGCAGTGGCGTCGCCACGCTGAAGGGGTTCAGACCCAGCGTCAGCGTGTTGATCTGCGTGGGAAGGCTGCCGGTAGTGAAGATCAGCGATTTGGGGGCGGTGATCAATCCGGAGGCATCAATCAGCGTCGATCCACCATTGGTGCCGTTGGGCGTATTGACGATGACGACGTCGGCTTTGGCCTGCCCTGAGCTGAGGAGAAGCACCCCGCTCCCGATCCCGGTGAGCAGCCTGGGGAGCTTTGCGCGTCGCCTGGTCTGAGGATGGATCATGAAGCTTGACTGAAGGCAAGCATGATCACTGTCTTGGGCTAGAAAGTGTGAATCAGCTTACCATGAATCTCCTGAGAGTCCTTTCGAAAGAAACAGTCTTTCCTGTCTTATGGATCGTCGGTCTGGCCCTCACTTCCCTTCTGCTGCGCCGTGAACCGGCGCCATGTTCTGGCGGGGTTGGTGATTGAGGGATAGTCTGGTGGTCATGGCATGACCCTTGCCAAGTTTTCCTCAAAGCTGGGGGAAGCCCAGCTCATTGTTCTCCTCGCTGGCGATGGCAAGAGCTCTCAAGCCAAAGACATCCAGCATGCCAAGGATCTTGCCCGTCACCTTTAGGGAATAACCCATGACCAAAACCTTAACAACTGTCTGGGATCCAGTCAATCAACTCGGAAAGAGTGAAAACATGGCAGCCTAGCTTGAAGCCGCTTTGCAGGATGGAGATCCACAGCTGTTGGCTGATGGCTTGGGCGATTTGGCTCGTGTCAAGGGCATATCGCAGGTTGCACGGGACGCTGGACTGGGTCGGGAAAGTCTCTACAAGGCTCTCTCCTCAAGCGGTAATCCTGAACTGGCCACTGTCCTGGAGGTCATCTCCGCACTTGGACTTCAACTGCATGCCAGTCCGGCTGTTGGACCGGAGAAGGCGGCCTAGCCATTCCCATGCCTCTGCGCCGCCTCTCAAGGACGCTTGCCAATTGTTCGTTCCCGCCTGCCGGCTTCCCTCCCGTTCATCAGCCGGAAGTACCCGGGGGCACGACACCCCTTAGCAGCGGAGCTTCGGCCAACAAATACGAGCGACGCTTCTTGTTGTTACCTTCTGGGCCCAGCCATTCAGGGGCTCTGGTGGCCATGTCCCAGGGCCTTCCCTCTTGCGGCGGGCAGCGCTGATCCAGGACTGGCCGGGCCTTGTCAGGCTTGTCCATTGCCGCCTGACGCCTCTTGCGCTGCGCTTGTCGCCGGCGTCGCCAGCTGGACAGGCACCGCTGGACTGCTCTGGCATTCCCCTCGACGGCCTCCTGAAGCACTGACTCCTGGTGCCATGGACGCCTTGACCGTCCCCGGGAAGCCTGAACCAGGACCTGCACGCACTCGACCATTCGTGACTGCTGGCCGATCCCCCTGTCCATCGTTAGGTTCTCAACGTGCAGCTCCTGATGTCCAGGAAGTCGCGTAATGGCAACCCCACCAACGCGGATCATGGCTTCCACCCGTTGTGCCCCACATTGCTCGAGGCAAGCCAGATGGCCTTCGTGAATGAAGTCGTCTCAGATGAAGACATTGCCCGATACAACCTGCCCTTCAAGCCTGGCGACGGTCGCTACTGGACCAGGGATCGTGAGCTCGATAGCTATCTGTGGGGTGGGGTTATTCAGAGCTATGCATTTGGATACGATCCAGAAGGGCAGTTTGATTTCTTTCTTCAAGGCACTCTCTTGAGGATTTATCTGAACATGGGCAATGGATCAGAGTCATTTAAGGAGTCTCCGTACCGAATTGTTTGGAAAGAAGTTTCCCATATTCAGCCATTTGACCTTGGCGGTCTGAGCAAGAAAATCGTCCTATCGACCTTGAAAGCTGCGCTTCTCGTCTATGGACTTGACGGCCGCAAGAACGCTTTCGCGCCTGTTCGTCTAGTGTCATTTGAATTCTAGTAAGCCACACAAGTAACACCGCACATTCTTATCATGTTGCTTACTGCTGAGCAGGCGAATGAACTGCTGGATTCTGTGCATACTAAGGAGCAGCTTCTCGAGTTAATCGATCGAGTTGACCACCGAGTTGATGGGCCTGTAACTGTTTTGTATAGTGGATTTACTGGTGAGTTTCAATCAGAGGGGACTCGTCGGCTGCATTCAGGGGCGATTGCAGAAGCCCTTCACCGATCTGGTAACAATGTTCGTACAATAGATCAGTCAGAAGCCGGAAAGTTTCTGAACCAGACTGAAGGAACGCAGTTCTACAATGAAAAGCTGAGAAAAAAGTTTGAAGAAATATTTAGGGATAACCCTGATGAGCTTAGGAGCTTCATGGATGGCGAAAGAATTGGTAACTCAAGAATCAACAATGGGGTTTGGGATCGGCTGTCTGCGAAATACGCTGCCGATGCAGTAGGCGAGGTCGTGACATTTACTGGAAGTGCTGTTGATAATCGAGTTTTCTTCCAAACCGAACTCCCAATAATTCTTAGCAACCCAAATGTCACAAGTATAGATGGCATTCCTATTGAGGCATTCCGGGGGATGACAATCGAGGAAGCATTCTCAGTCATTGTAACTGCTTCTGATGAAAGAGCCTCAAAGCTGAAGATTGCAGTCGATGCAGCTGGCAATCCAGTGATGGTGGATAGGCATTACGTCCTCGACGCGCAAAGCTTCTTTGCGGATTCCAAAGCAATCAATGGAAATGCTCCTCCACCCGATACTCCGATGCGGTCCATGGCGGACTTTATTCCCCAGGAGAGAGTGGCAGCCCATCGTGAATCGCTTAGAGAGATACGAATCGCTCAGGATAATCTGGCTGTTCACTACAAACAGGATTCTCTTCAGCAGACTCCACAGGGTCCTTCGCGTTGGCTTAGGGCCATGGATCAGCTGGGTCACATTGCTGATGTCGTCAGCCTTGCGGCCGTAGCCCATGATGCCAAAGCGGCGATGGATGCGGGCGATCAAGAGGCCGCACAGCGCATCATGACCCAATGGGCACTTGAGAATGCCGGGGCGATTCTTGCTGGACGTTTGGCATCACTGGCGGTGGCACCACTGCTCGCTGCCGGTCCGCTGGGCTGGTTGGCTGCCGGAGGATTGGTGCTGTCTGCCTCCATGCTCGGAAGTGCCTACTCCGACGAGGCTGCAGAGTTCGTGGCCGGTCACCTCGCTGATCTCTGGGACCAGGGGTTGGAGGCATTGAGAACTCAGTTTCAAGCGGCGGAAAGAACCTACTCCTGCCCTCTAGTCCTGGATCTTGACCGCAATGGAGTGATCACGTCAGCGCAACAGAGTTCTGAGGTCTATTTTGATCATGATGTCAATGGTTTCGCTGAACGGACAGGTTGGGTCAGTCCTACCGATGGACTTCTTGTTCGTGATCTTGATGGGAATGGCCTGATTGATCATGGTGGCGAACTATTTGGCAATCACACCGTGCTGCCCAATGGGATGAAGGCAGCAAATGGGTTTGAGGCGCTTAAGGCACTTGATGGAAATGGGGATCGTTGGATCGACCAGCTTGATCCCGCATGGTCGACTCTGAAGATATGGATCGACCGCAACAGCAATGCGGTCGCCGAACAAGGTGAAATGGTGAGCCTCAGCGAGGCAGGTGTACGTCGCCTTGGTGTGACCTATGCCACGTCAGATATCGTGGATCTTCATGGGAACCGACACCTTCAGCTCGGTGAATTCCAGTCGTCGGATGGCACTCTTAAGTCAATGAACGATGTCTGGTTTCAGGTAGACCAGGCACGTACCAGATGGCTGCATACCCTCACGCTTGATGACGATCTCTTGTTGCTTCCAGACCTCAAAGGAATGGGCAAGGTGCCTGATCTTCGTCAAGCCATCGCAGCGGATGAATCTGGAGAACTGCGTCTTCTTCTGGAACGATGGATCCAGGGCAGCACCTTGCAGCGTGAGGCATTGATTGATCCACTGATCTTTCGTTGGGTCGGGGTGTCTTCTGGACAGTCCGTTGCTGGTTCGGATGCGATTGATGGTCGGCTTGTTGTCATGGAGCGCCTGCTCGGTCAGAGCTTTCGCCAGGGCTGGACTGACCCTCGGCCGATTGGGCAGGCGGCAAGGATGCTTCATCTGGCCTATGAGAACTTCCGCCTTCAGCTGGAGAATCTGTTGACTCTGCAGACGGACGCATTGCCGATCCTGAAATGGCTCGTGTCGCCTGATGGTGACATTCATTCGCGGCCATCGGGGCAGACGCTCAAATTGATCGCTGACTATCTTGATACAGGCTTTTTCGAATCATCAGACTACCTCGGGTTGTATCGGCTTACCCGATCACTTCAATCGCTCGGAGAATCTGGCACTTTGGTTCTGGCCGCATTACAGGAATCGTTGATTTCCGAGCCTGTGAAGGGAGGCCTTTTCCGGCGACTTGCTTCTGAGCATCGCCTTCAGCATGGGTCTGACCAGGCCAACCATCTGTCTGGTACCGACGGCCAGGATCTGCTCGATGGCGGAGCGGGTGATGACCTGCTGCATGGGGGAGCGGGCCGTGACTGGCTGGTGGCGGGAAGCGGCAACGACAGCCTGAATGGTGGGATCGGAGATGACGTGTATGTGATCGGCCAGGGCGGAGAGCGGAAGGAGATCAGCGATACGGATTTTGTGAGCGGGAATCGCGATGTGGTCAGTTTTCCGACTCTGCGTTCCCAGGACATCACATCAATCGAGCGGCACGGAAGTCATCTGATTCTGCGCGACTCGCGCGCGGGTCAGTTGAAAGTAGAGAACTATTTTGCCTCAGAGGTCCACCGCATTGAAGCCTTCCGGTTCGCAAACGGTGTGATCTGGGGAGATGGCCATCTCCGTGACCGTGTCGCTGTGAGTGGCGCGACAGCAGGGAATGACACGCTTGGTGGTTTCAATGACATGGCGAACCGAATCAAGGGACTCGATGGCCACGACCTGCTGTATGGAGGCATCTTCAATGATGCGTTGACAGGCGGGAATGGCAATGACACTCTGCATGGAGCCGATGGTGATGACATCCTTGATGGTGGTGCTGGTCATGATGCGCTTCATGGTGGTAGAGGGCGTGATCGTCTCATCTCCGGTTCGGGAAATGACACCCTCGTCGGCGGTGAGGGGGATGACACCTATGTGATTGTTAGGAGTGGTGGTATCAAGACGATCATGGACCATGAACCCAATGCGGTGGTGAACAATGACTTGGTGACCTTCTCCAATCTCAGGTCCACCGACCTTTTGTCAACGCGACGACAGGGTGCTCATCTCGAATTGAGGTTCTCCACCAAGGATCAGCTGATCGTTTCGAATTACTTTCTCTCCAGGGACTACGGGATTGAAGCTTTTCGCTTCTCTAACGGGGTCACCTTCGGCGAAGCGGACATCCATGCCCTTATCCTCCCGTTTTAGGTCTCTTTGCCGCATCCCCCTCATTCGGCCTCGGCCGATAGATCGCCACCCCGATCACATCCTTCACCCGCCCCGCGTAGGCCGCGAAGTTCTCACTGCGGATCACCCCCGCCCCCTCCGCCGCGTGGATCGCATCCACCACCCCGTCGCGTTTCTCCAGGAAGCCCACGTGGGTCACATCCAGCCCCGGCACCTTCGTCACCAGCGCGAAGATGTCGCCGCTGCGCAGCGACGGCAGCACCCCCGGCAGCGCCGCCAGCGGGATGTAGGGCTGCTGTAGCACCAGATCCTTCTCCAGCTCGGTGATGCACTGTTTGTTGCGGGCCACCTGCATCGGCTTGTAGCTGCCCGCGTTGTTGCTCATGAAGTTGAGCGCCACCGTGCGCGTGCTGGCCCCCGGCAGGAACGGGGTGAGGTTCACCACGTAGCCGTTGCGCTCGGCCGCCTCCGCCCAGCGGCTGAAGTAGTGCTGCCGCCGGCAGTAGTCCACCTCGCCGTTCACGTAGCGCAGCCGCCGCACGTGCTGGGTGAAGCGCGCTACTCCCTCATCCTGGGTGTCCACCTTGCGGCTGTTGCTCAGCGCCAGCAGCTGCTCCACGAACAGGAAGCAGTCGAAGTTGGTGAGGTCCAGCTGCAGCCGCTCCTTCGGGCCGCCATCAAGGGAGAACCCCTTGAAGGGATAGTCGAGGAAGCGGCGCGCCAGCTGCACCAGCGCCTGGTTCATCGGCGCCCAGGCGGTGGCATCGATCGCCTCCGCCGCCAGCACCCGCGTCTCCCCCACGAACTTGGGCGTCGGGTCCCCCAGGGCCACCCCCCCCGGCAGGGGAGGCAAGGCGGCCGCCACACGGGGATTGGCGGGGGTGGCATGGCGCAGCAGCAGGTTGGCCGCCGCAAAGCTCGCCCCGGCCGTGATCAGCACCGTCAACACCAGCAGGAGAGTGGGTTTGCGCATCCAGCCGCCACCGCCCCGGCGACCCTACAGCCGCCCTCAGGCGGCGCTGCTCGCCAGCCACTCCGCCAGCGACACCGCCGGTTGCTCGGGGCTGCTGGTGATCTCGATGATGCGGCCGATCGCCGCCGGGCTCTCCACCGCATCCAGGCACACCCGCGCCACCAGCCGCCGCGGAATGCTGTCGCTCTCCTGCTGGTCGGGCCCGCTGAAGCGGATCCCCTCCGCCTCGATCCCTTCTTCTGTTTCCTTCAGCCCCCCCGGGCGCACCACCGTCCACTCCAGGCCGCTGGCTGCCAGCCAGCGTTCCCCCACCCCCTTCCACACCAGGATCAGCCCGAACAGATTCAGCGGATGCAGCCAGCGGCCGCTGCACAGGGAACTCACCAGCACCACCCGCGTCACACCGGCCGCTTGGCAGGCGGCGATCTGGGGCCGCATCGCCAGGGCATCCACCTTCAGCGGCCCGGCCAGATCCACCGACGGCCGCGCCCCGGTGGCGATCACCAGGCCGTCGCAGCCCTGAAGGGCCGCCGTGAGGGCCTCCGTATCCCCCAGCTCCAGCCGCACCAGCTCGGCCCCCTCCAGCCCCGGTGGCACCTCGGAGCTCGGCCGCAGGATCGCCTTCACCCGCCAGCCCCGGCCCAGGGCCTCTGCCACCACCCGCCAGCCCGTCTTGCCTGAAGCTCCGGTCACGGCGAGGCAGGTCATGGCGGGGGGAGGGGCGCAGCGTTGAGGCCCCATTCTCGGCGGCGGCGGCCGGCCGTGGGGCTTCTGGGTAGGCTGCTGGAATGGCCGAAATGGTTCTCGAAGTCAGCCACCTGAGCGTGCGGCGCGAGGGAGTCACGGCCGTGGATGACGTCAGCTTCCAGCTGCGGGCCGAATCCGACACGGCCCTGGTGGGACCCAACGGCGCCGGCAAGAGCACCCTGGTGCAGGCCATCCTCGGCATCCTGCCCCGCCAGGCCGGTGAGGTGCGCTTCCTCGGCTGCAGCCTCGGCAGCCGCGGCCAGCTGCCGCGCGAGCTGCGGGCCCGCCTCGCCTACCTGCCCCAGACCCTGATCCCCCGCGGCCGCTTCCCGCTCACCGTGGCGGAGTTCGTCGGCCTGGGCTGGGATCCCCCGGGCCTGGCCCTGCCCTGGCTGGGCCGCGAAGAGCGCCGCAGCGCTGTCCGTGCCGCCCTGCGCAAGACCCTCTGCTCCGACCTGGCCGACCGCCTGCTCTCGGAGCTCTCCGGCGGCCAGCTCAAGCGCGTGCTGCTGGCCTCCTGCGTGGTGCGCCCCCGCCGCCTGCTGGTGCTGGATGAAGCCCAGGCCGGCCTCGACGCCCGCGCCGCCGAACAGTTCCACACCCTCCTCTATCAGCTCCGCCGCAGCGAGGGCTGGACCATCCTGCAGGTCTCCCACGACCTGGAGATGGTGCGCCGCACCTGCGACGGCGTGCTCTGCCTCAACCGCAGCCTCCGCTGCCACGGCACCCCCGACCACGCCCTCAGCCCCTCCCGGCTCGAGCAGATCTACGGCCTCGGCTTCGTTCCCTACCACCACCGGCACCCTGCTCAGCGGCCCGCACCCCCCGAGGACGCCCCGCCGGCCTGAGCGGGCACCGCTGCCGCCGGCAGGGGCCGGCCGAAGTCGCTGGGCTGGCGGTAGAGCCAGCGAACGGTGGCCCGATCCCGCGGGCTGAGCGCCAGCACCGGCCGGGGCCCCGGCACCGCCGCCATCGCATCGGCCGGGTCGTCGCTGTGGCCCCACAGCCCGAAGGCATGGCCCAGCTCGTGCAGGGCTGTGGCCTCGGTGGCCTCGGGCCGCTGCCCCGGGCTGATCTGCACCCGCACCTGGGGCTCCAGGATCCAGCCCGTGCCCCGGTCCACCGCCAGCACCGCCAGCTCGGCCCGCCCGTGGCTGGCCCGCGTGCGGCCGGAGGCTCCCCTGAGCAGGGGCGGCCGGCGCCGCAGGATCCGCACCTGGGCCGCCGCCGGATCCGCCACCCGGGTGATCGCCAGCTCCTGCCCCCAGGTCCCCAGGGCCCGCTCCACGGCGGCAAGCCAGCGCTCGTCCCACATCCGGGCGGGCCCTTCGCTGGCCGCCGGCTCCACCCAGACGCACCAGTGATCCAGCCGCGCCCAGCCCAGGGGCGTCGGCCGCAGCGCTTGCCGGTAGTCGGTGGCGCCGGCCGGGGTGGTGACGGGCGCCGCCGCGGTGGCGATCGGCGTCGCGGCGGCAGGGGGGCTGGGTTCCATCGGTCGGCTGGCCCGGCCGGGGGCACAAGTGGGGCCGGTGGGGGCAGCGGGGGCCGCCAGGGCCGGCAGCCGCAGCGCCTGCAGCAGCAGGGCCACCGCGGCGCCTCCCAGCACCAGCCGGAGCGGCCAGCGCCGGCCCATCAGCCCGCCAGTCCGACGCCGCGGGCCATCAGGGCGGCCATCAGGGGAATGGCGGCGAAGCCCGCCAGCTCGATGTTCAGCACCCAGCGCAGCCGGTTGGCCAGGGCCTCGCTCACCTTCGGCAACTCCCCCTTGCGCAGGGGGATGGCCCAGAGGATGTAGGTGATGGTGGGGTACAGCGACAGGGCGCCCACCGCCAGGTAGGTGCCCACCTTCCACCAGAACAGGGGGTTCTCGGTGTAGAAGCTGGAGCCCTGGCCGAAGTACAGCACCCGCAGGATGCCGCTGAGCAGCACCCCCAGGGCGGCCAGGCCGTAGGTCACGTCCGTGATCACCATCAGGATCGCGTCCTTGCGGTCAGGGTCGGGCCGGATCAGGCGCCGCTCCAGCACCAGGGCCCCGAAGCAGACCATGAAGCTCAGGTAGTGGACGTAGGCCACTCCGGCGCTGGAGAGCACCTCGGAGGGGATGGAGAGAAGCCCGGCCATCGGCTGGAGTCAGGTGATCGCCCCGGACGGTAGCGGCTGCCTCCCGCTCACCGGGAACCCTGGGCGGCCCTGGAAAGAGGAAATCAGCACAAATTATGGAAACAACGGACGCTGGAGGGCGTCGTATGTGGAAGCCGCAACGGAACACTGAAGGCTTTCTGTTCGTTTCAGGAACATCCAGAAACAACCCTAGGTTCGACACAGCGATTCGGATGCTCCATGGCGAGTTCCCTCAGTGCCTTTCTCGGCGAGATCGGCCGTCACCAGCTGCTGACCCCTGAGCAGGAGCTCACCCTCGGGCGAAAAGTGCAGGCGATGGTGAGCCTCAACGAACGTTGCGCCCAGGCCGGTGGCAGCGGCCCGGCCTGCGAATTCGATGATCTTGAGAAGCGCACCCTGCGCAACGGGGAGCGTGCAAAACAGCAAATGGTGACAGCCAATCTCCGGCTCGTCGTCAACCTCGCCAAGCGTTATCAAGGCAAGGGCCTGGATCTGCTTGATCTCATCCAGGAAGGAACGATCGGTCTGACCCGCGCGGTCGAGAAGTTCGACCCCACCCGCGGTCACCGTTTCAGCACCTATGCCTACTGGTGGATCCGCCAGGGTCTCAACCGCGCCCTCTCCACCCAGAGCCGCACGATCCGCATTCCGGTCAACGTCAACGAGAAACTCACCCGGCTGCGGGCCGCCAAGGCCCGCCACCTCCAGTCCCACGGGTCCTCCCCGAACGCCGCCGAACTGGCCACCGCCATGGGGCTGCCCGTGGCCGAGGTGGAGGATCTGCTGGGCTGCGAGCTGCGCAGCGTCACCGTGAGCCTGCAGGGGGCCGTCCGCTCCAAGGCCGATCCCTCCGAGCTGGTCGATGTGCTGCCCAGCAACGAGCCGGCGCCGATGGAGCGGGCCGAGCAGGCCGAGCGCACCGCCTCGGTCTGGACGCTGCTGGAGAAGTCCAACCTCACCCCCAAGGAACGCACGGTGGTGATGCTGCGCTTCGGGCTCGACGGCAGCCACGAGTGGCGCACCCTGGCCGAGGTGGCCCGCCAGCTGGAGTGCAGCCGCGAGTACTGCCGCCAGGTGGTGCAGCGGGCCCTGCGCAAGCTCCGCAAGACCGGCATCGAGAGCGGCCTGGTGGAGGAGTGAAGGGTGGGGGATCCGTCCCTCGTCCATCACCGGTCATGGCCCACAGAATGACCTGACGCCCTTCCCGTGGCGTGTTCCCCTCCCCGAGCAGATCGCCATGGCTGGTGCCCCTTCGGCCACTGCCTTTGCTGACCAGTCCTTTGCTGACCAGGCCACCTCTCACCAGAGTGGCGCCGGCCAGGACCCCGTCGACGCCGAGGTGCTCGAGAGCTCGGTGGTCGATGAGGCCCTGCTGGTGCGCCTGCTGCGCCGGGCCGGCCGCACCATCGCCCGTCCGGCCTTCGAGTGCCTGGAGCTGCTGCTCGATGGCGCCACGCCGCCCCAGGTGCGGCTGACCGTCCTGGCGGCCCTCACCTACCTGCTGCTGCCCCTCGATGTGATCCCTGATTTCATCCCGGCGGCCGGCTTCAGTGACGACATGGTGGCCCTCACCGCCCTGCTGGGGCTGTGCAGCACCCATCGGACGCCGGCGATCCGCGCCCGGGCCCAGAGCCGGCTCGACCGCTGGTTTCCCCTGTCCCGCCGGCAGGGGTAGGGTCCGGCGATGCCCGCCTCCGCCCCCACCCTCAGCCCGGAGCAGCTCGACGAGCTGCAG
The DNA here is from genome assembly GCF_009834675.1 of Cyanobium sp. Copco_Reservoir_LC18. Lineage (NCBI taxonomy): Bacteria > Bacillati > Cyanobacteriota > Cyanophyceae > Synechococcales > Prochlorococcaceae > Cyanobium > Cyanobium sp. Copco_Reservoir_LC18. Next base: position 153,223 of record NZ_ASAC01000023.1, on the reverse strand, counting down.
AGCCTCCTCAAGGACTGGTTGCGCCTCAGCGGCCGCACCCAGTCCGACCTCCGTCGGGCCCTGCGGGCCGGTTCGATCCGCATGCCGGTGCTGATCGACGAACTGCATCGCACCTACTGCCGCGAGGGGGCGGCCGGTCTGGCGGAACGGCTCTGTGCCATCGAGGCCGGCTGGCTCTGCGAGCAGCCCGGCGGAGCTGCGGATCCCGCTGGAGACGATGGCCTGCTCGAGGATTCGATGGGACAGCTCGACCTGCTGCTGCAGGAGATCCGGGCGGACGGCGGGGCCTGAACGGCCTGGCCATCCATGCTGGCGGGTCAGGCGACCAGCCTCCAGAGTGGGGGCTCAACGCACCCGCGGCCCCAGCCGACGCCCCACCGCCATGAACGCCTCCGCCGTCTCCCGCCGCGCCCTTCCCTGGTCCATGGGGGCCGCCGCCCTGGTCAGCGGTCTGGTCGTCACCACGGCGGCCCAGGCCCAGGTGGAGTCCTTCCTGCTCAAGCGCGGTGGCAATGTGGGCCCGGAAACCCAGATCAAGCCCACCAACTGCGTCACCGGGCCGGATGGCTCCATCAGCTGCGACACGGTGATTGAGAACCCCCCCAGCGACACGCCGGCCCAGCCGACCTTCCAGCCCTTCAAGAACTGATGCGACGTCTGCAGCGGATTTTCCAGGACAAGCCCTTCCTCCACCTGATCGACCGGGGTGAGCGCCTGGTGGCCAAGGTGCTGGCCGCCGTGCTGTTCCTGGTGCTGGCGGTGGCCACCCTCAAATTCTCCTTCGACGTGCTCCTGCAGCTGGCGAATCCCGGCGTGCGCTGGGAGGGCCAGGGGCTCATCGCCGTGCTGGGAGATCTGCTCAACCTGCTGATCGCCATCGAGGTGCTGCAGAACATCACCTCCTATCTGCGCCGCCATGTGGTGCAGATCGAGCTGGTGCTGCTCACGGCGATCACCGCCGTGGCCCGGAAGGTGATCGTGCTGCCTCCGAATGCCGAGAACAAGCCGATGCTGGTGGTCGGCCTCGGGGTGGCGGTGGTTTGTCTGGCGGCGGCCTTCTGGATGGTGCGCCAGGTCAATGAGCGGGAGGCTGATGAGCGGCAGACACCGGCCAGAAGAGGGCCAGCCAGATCGTTCCAGGCGGCGGGTCACTCGCCAGCAGCCGGTGCCGACGGCCCGCACTGATCAGCAGGGCATCACCGCAGGCGAGGGCGCGGGGCTCGGCCTCATCGGCAAACTGGAGCCGGGCACTCCCCTGCAGCAGCACCACCCACTCATGCTCCCGCTGGTCGTACCAGAAGCCCTCGGGGCTGTGGGCGTTGCAGGAGTGGATCCGCTCCAGCCGCAGCTGGGGGGTCTGCAGCAGCACGGTGGTGACCTCCTCCCCGTCGGCCGGGCAGGGGCTCCGCACCAGGGAGGCCCCGCCATCCACCGCGTCGGTCGCGGGCCCCTCGTCCGGCGTCGTCTCCCCCCAGCGGCGGCCGATCTCGAAGCCGCGGGAGCGGGCCAGGGCCACCACCTGATGGTGGTCGCCGCAGTCCCGCAGGGCCTGGCGCAGGGCAGGGTCGGCCTCGCTCAGGGCCACGAAGGCGTTGAGCTGGCGCACCTTCTCCAGGAACTGCTGCAGCTGGGCTTCGGCCATCGGGGGCTGGTGGGCTGGCGTCAGAGCAGATCCTTGCCCATCCGCCAGCGCAGGAACGCCACGCCGCCGAGCGTCACCGTCTCCTCGGCGTCCACCACCCACCCCCGCCGCTCCAGCAGCGGCCGGGAGAGCTGGCTGGCCTCGGTGAGCAGGCGAGTCACCCCCCGCGAGCGGGCGTGCCCTTCCAGGGCCTCCAGCAGGGCGCTGGCCCGCCCCTGGCGACTGGAGCGGCCCCGGCAGTAGAGCAGGGCGAGCCGGTCGACGGGATCGAGAAGGGCAAACGCCTCGATGATCGTGTCGTCATGGTGGGTGGTGCTCACCAACCCATGGCCGCGTAGCAATGACGACCGGAAGTCATCATTGCGACCGGCCTGTTGCGACCAGGCCTCGATCTGCGACGGGCTGTAGAGGTTCCCGGCCTGGCTGATGACCGCTTCGTGATAAACGGCGATCAGCTGCTGGCAATCATCGGGACGGAGCGGACGGATCGGCAGCATCGAGGCGGTGGTTGTGCATTGATGGTGGCCGCTATCGGCGGAAGGCTGATCGCGCTGGTGTATGTTTTACACCTAACCTCACACCTGTCTCCACTTACATACCATGCTGACTGGATCGGAATTGCTGGCCAAGGTCAAGGAGCTCGGCGATGTCGGCAAGTCCGAGATCGTTCGGGCCTGTGGCTATGTTTCCACCAAGAAGGATGGCGCTGAGCGCCTGAACTTCACCGCCTTCTACGAGGCCCTGCTCGAGGCCAAGGGGGTCGAGTTCGGTGCGGCCGGCAAGGTGGGCAAGGGTGGGCGCAAGCTCAGCTATGTTGCCACGGTGCAGGGCAACGGCAATCTGCTCATCGGCAAGGCCTACACCGCCATGCTGGATCTCAAGCCCGGCGATGAGTTCGAGATCAAGCTGGGTCGCAAGCAGATCCGCCTGATCCCCGCCGGCAGCGCCGACGACGAAGATTGATCATCTGGCGTCGGCTGGTGTCGTTTCTGGTGGCTCTGTGGCTGCTCCTGGCCCTGGTTCTGCCGCCGGCCGCCCTCGGCTTTCCCGGGGCGGCTTTCGCTCTGTCAACGCCCCTGTCAACGGCCTCGTCCTCGTCCCCCGGCCCTGAGGCGGAGGTCAGCGAGGGCGGCGTGCTCCAGGTGAGCGTTCTGGAGGCGGGCGGTTCCCTGTTTCTGGCCCACTGCGCCGGCTGCCATTTCCAGGGGGGCAACATCATCCGCCGTGGCAAGACCCTGAAAATGGCGGCCCTGGAGCGCAACGGCGTTGCCTCTCCGGACGCCATCGCCGCCATCGCCGCCGGTGGCATCGGCCAGATGGGTGGCTATGCCCAGTCCCTCGGCGAGGGCGGCCCGGAGGCGGTGGCCGCCTGGGTGTGGCAGCAGGCCCTTGACGGCTGGCCCCGGGCCTGATCCCCCGCGGGTTCAGAAGGCCTGGATCCAGGGGTGGACCTCCACGGCGGTCCAGATCCCCTGCCGCCAGTAGATGTCCCCCTTGACGAGGCTCTCCACCGTCTCCTGGTCATCGGCCTCGTAAAGGCCGAACACGAAGCGGGTGTCGGCCGTGGGGCCCAGGGTGACCAGCACGCCCTCCTCCTTCTGGCGCTTCAGTCCGGCCAGATGCTCCTCCCGGAACGGGGTGCGGCGCTCGAGCACATCGGAGCAGTAGGTGCCCCAGAGGACGAATTTCATGGGCGAACGGCGGCGGCCGCCGGGTCGGGGTGAACGCCCCTCAGCCTTTCATCCCCGGTGCCCCTCGGCGTTCTTCTGAAACACCAGCAGCCGGTTGTTGGCGGGCATCGCCTCATCGGCCTGCAGGTGCAACCCCAGGCCGGCGGCCTCGTGCTGGATCGCCTCGGCGTCGCGCACCCCCATGGCCGGATCCAGCTGGCGCAGGTGGGCATCGAAGGCCTCATTGCTCGTTGCGGTGTGGCGAGCGCCATAGCGGAACGGCCCGTAGATCAGCAGCAGGCCATCCGCCGCCAGCACCCGGGCGCTGCCCGCCAGCAGCTGGGGCACGGCCGCCGCCGGCATGATGTGCAATGTGTTGGCCGTGAACACGGCCTCGAAGGGGCCCACGGGCCAGGCGGGCTGGGTCACATCCAGCACCAGCGGAGCCGCCACCTGTGCCCCCGGGGCCAGTGCGTTGCCGCCCTCGAGGGTGATGCGTGCGGCCAGGCCCCCCAGGGCCTCCTGCCGCTCGCTCGGCTGCCAGCGGATCCCCGGCAGATGGCGGGCCATGTGGATGGCGTGCTGGCCGCTGCCCGAGCCCACCTCCAGCACCCGGCCGCCGGGGGCCAGCCAGCGGCGCAGCAGCGTCAGGATCGGCTCCTGGTTGCGCAGGCAGGCGGGCGAGAACGGCAGGGCATCGACGTCCATCGGCCCATCATGGGGGCAGATGCCCCGTGGCCATGCGTGTTCCTTCCCTGTTCGCCGCCCTGCTGCTGGCGCTGGCCCTGGGCGCCTGCGCCCCTGCCCTCTGAGGCTGGCTCAGAGCGGCTGGTCGAGGGCCGTGCGCAGCTCGGCGACGAAGGCGGCGGCATCGGCGGCCACATCGGTGCCGCTCTGGTGGGCTGCGGCCATGCGCCGGACCAGGGCGCTGCCCACGATGGCGCCATCGGCGCCCCAGCGGCGCACCTGGAAGGCCTGCTCACCGGTGGCGATGCCGAAGCCCACGGCCACCGGCGTGGGGCCCAGCTCCCGCAGCCGCCCCACCAGCGGACCCACCCGGTCCTCCAGGCTGGTGCGCACCCCGGTCACCCCGGTGACGCTCACCAGGTAGGTGAAGCCGCGGCTGGCGGCGTGGATGCGGGCCATGCGTTCGGCCGGGGTGTTGGGGGCCACCAGCAGCACCAGATCCAGGCCGTGGCCGGCGGCGATGGCGGAGAGCTTCTGGGCCTCCTCCAGCGGCAGATCGGGCACCACCAGGCCGGCGGCGCCGGCGGCGGCCGCTTCACGGCAGAAGCTGTCCATGCCCCGGTTGAGCAGGGGGTTGCTGTAGGTGAACAGCACCACCGGCACGCTGAGCCGGCCCCGCAGGGAGGCCAGCATCTCCAGCACCCGGCCTGGCGTGGTGCCGGCGGCCAGGGCACGGCTGGCGGCGGCCTGGATCACCGGGCCGTCGGCCAGGGGATCGCTGTAGGGGATGCCCAGCTCGATCAGGTCGGCGCCGGCGGCCTGCAGTGCCAGCAGGCTGGCGGCCGTGACGGAGAGATCGGGATCGCCCGCCATCAGGAAGGGCATCAGGGCGCAGCGCCCCTGGGCCCTCAGGGCGGTGAAGCGTTCCTGGATCAGGGTGGGGGCGGTGCTGGGGCCGGCGGTGGCGGCGACGCTCATCGGGCCGGAGGGCGGGACGGTGTTCCTGAGCCTATGGGGTCGACCGGGGGCCGCCGGGGGGCTCACATCTCGGCATCGGCCTGGAGCTGGCCCACCTCGGCCAGCAGCTTCGCCTGCTCCTCGGGGCTCATGGCGTCGAACTTGCGCTGCAGCTCCTCGTCGGTGACGGCGTCATAGGCGGCCCGGTAGCGGCGCCGCTGCTCCATGTAGGTCATCTTGCCGCCCACCACCCGCAGCAGGTAGCTGGCGGTCCAGCCCAGCACCACCAGCATGAGCAGCGCCGAGGCGGCGATGCCGGGGGAGAAGCCCTCCAGGCCGCTGGAGCGGAACACCCAGTAGCCACCCCCGCCGATGGCGAACACCACCAGGCCCAGCAGGATCGCCTGTGTGCGGGTCACGGCTCAGGCCTCGCCCTGGCCCGCCATGCGCAGGTTGAGGAAGGGGGCGAACAGGATCAGCCCAGGGAAGAACAGGAACACCAGCCCGTAGACGGCGGTGCGCTCGATCTTGCCCATCACGTACCAGCGCTTGTGCATCCACCAGTAGAGGGCCAGGGGCACCACCAGCAGATAGGCACCGGCCAGGGCCAGGTAGGCGCCGATCACCAGCAGGGTGTCGAGCGGCAGGCTGCTCAGGGCCACCAGGGAGGTCGCGAAGTGGGGCGAATCTAGGATCTAGCCACGGGGGCATGGCGAAACTGGTAGACGCAGCGGACTTAAAATCCGCAGGCCGCAAGGCTGTGGGGGTTCAAGTCCCCCTGCCCCCATGCCGTTGCTTTCGGTCCTGCTGGAGCTGGTGGGACGGCCATGGCTGCACGCCGCCGTCGTGCCCGAGCCCCGGGCCCCCCTGGTGCGGCTGTCCCAGCCACCGCCGGGACGCTACAGGGTGCTGGTGGCGGACTGGGGCCACCACACCTCGATCGTGTTGCAGCAGCCCCCCGGCTGGAGGCTTGGTCCTCCGGGGGCCGAAGCGGCGCCGTTCCTGGAGTTCGCCTGGGGCGACCGGCGCTACTTCCACGGGGGAGAGCGAGGCCCGCTGGCCCTGGTGGGCGCCCTGTTCCTGCCCACCGACGCGGTGCTCTTCCTCGCCGGCCATCCCGATCCGCCGCGGCTGTCGGGTGCGGTCGCCGCCTGGGAGCGACAGGTGGAGGCCCCCACCCTGCAGGCCCTGCTGGGCGCCCTGGAGCGCAGCGCCCGGCGCGACCGCGACGGCGGGCGCCTCCCCGCCCTGCCACGGCGGCCCGGCCAGGGGGGCCGGTTCGTCCCGGCCCATGGCACCTATCTCTGGACCCGCAACTGCAACGGCTGGACCGTGGGGCGGCTCCAGGAGGCCGGCCTCGCCACCGGAGCCACCGGGGTGGTGTTGGCTTCCCAGGTGCCTGGGCGCCTGCTCGGCTTCCGGCCCGTCGCCGAGCCGGACAAAAGTTCATCTCCAACTGTGTCTGTGGCTCTCCACACCCGGCGGTCCCACGGCCTTTCCCTGCCGCACCGCCCGGCCTAGACCGACGTCATCGTGGGATCCCGAAGTTGGCACATGTCGCACCCCTGCTGGCCGCCACCTGTCTGGCCGGTTTCGCCCTGTTGCAGCTGCTGTTCAGCATCGGCACCTGGTGATCCCCTCGGCCCCGTGTCGAGGCCTGCCATGCCGCCGTCCTTGCCCTGGGCTGCCGGCGCCTCTTCACCACCATGACGGTCAACACCCCGACCGACCGCGACCAGAGCCCCGACGACAGCCCGGCCAGCGGGCGGGCCTTGCTGGGCTGAGGCCAGGACAGCTTCCTTTGCGCCGGTGGTGGGACACTGGGCTGGCTTCGAGAGCCAGGGGGCCCGTCGCTGATGTCGCCAGAGCCGCCCACCGGCAGCGCCACCGCCAGCCTGGCCGCCCCCAGGATCGGCAGCTTCGGGATCCTGCTGTTTCCAGGGGTGGAGGAACTCGATGCCGTCGGACCCTGGGAGATGGCCGCCCTGTGGGCGCGCCAGCCCGGTGGCCCTGAACAGTGCCTGATGATCGGCCAGGGGGAGGCCCCGATCACCTGCGCCAAGGGGATGGTGCTGCTGCCCCACGCCAGCTTCGCCACCGCTCCCCCGCTGGATGTGCTGCTGGTGCCGGGTGGCCAGGGCACCCGCACCGAGGTGGCCAATCCCGAGCTGATCGCCTTCCTCCGTCGCCAGTCGGCCGGCTGCCGCGCCCTGCTCTCGGTCTGCACCGGTGCCTTCCTGCTGCAGGCCGCCGGCCTGCTCGGCGGCCGCAGGGCCACCACCCACTGGGCCTCCCTTGATCGCCTGCGGGCCCTTGGCGACGTGGAGGTGGTGGAGGAGCGCTTCACCCGGGACGGGGCCATCTGGAGCGCGGCCGGTATCTCCTCGGGCATCGATCTGATGCTGGCGTTCATTGCAGAAACCGCGGGGGACGATGCCGCTGCAAACGTACAACTGGAGTCGGAATATTTCCCGGCTTCGAAGGTGTATGGCCATGCGGCCAGCAGCGGCCATGGATCCGCTTATTTCAAGACATCATGAAGCGAAGGGATGGGTGTTTGCACTTACCTTGCTGATCAATCCGACGCCTTAGGCTCAAGGAAAGAGAGGAGGAAATCCCATGGCAACCTGTCAACCATCCCGCAACGAAACATCCCGCAGCGTTGCTGCAGCACCTGCCCATGCCAACGCCCATGCCAACGCCACTGAAGCCCTCCACCGAGTGAAGGAACGGGCCCTGCGCGATCCGGTTTTCGCCGCCGCTCTGCGGACATCGGATTCGCCTCAGGCGGCTGCCGATCTGGCGCAGCGGCACGGCATTGAGGTGAGTGCGGCGGCCCTCTGGCGCCACCGCGGCACCCTGGTCCACGGCGGGCTGCCCACCTGGCGCGGTTGAATCCACCCGGAGCCCGGAAGGGCTCCGGGATCAGTGTTCTGGCGGACCCTTGATCTCGATGCTGTTCCCCTCCGGATCCTGCAGGTAAAGGGCCGGGCCCACCCCTTCGGCACCGAAGGTGTGATGGAGGGGGCCGGCATCGATGCCTTGATGGCGCAGATGGGCCCGCAGGGCGTCTTCGTCAAAGGGCTCGAGCCGCAGGCAGATGTGGTCGAGGTTGTGCCCCTCCGTCCCTGGCGCCGCCCCTCCCCGGCGGCCAAGCTCCCCATCGACCGCCGCCAGATCGATCAGGCCGCTGCCGGCCTTCAGGTGGATCAGGCCCAGGGGTTCATTGCGTCGGACCACGGTGCAGCCCAGCACATCGGTGTAGAAGCGCTCCATCCGCTTCAGATCCCTGCAGCGCAGCACCACATGGTCGATGCCGGCGATCCTGATGCTGCCCATGGCGTTCCTGGTCCTCTTGGCGCAGAAATCGGTCTACGTCATGCCTGCAGGAGCAGCAACTCAGAGCACCGGCTGCCAGGTGACGCTGCGTCCTTCGGCGCTGTCCGTGTGGTCGCTGAAGGGGAGCACCTGATTGCGGCCGGTCTGCTTGGCCCGGTACATGGCATGGTCGGCCCTCGAGATGATCTCGTCCGGGTTTTCCCCCGGCCGCACCATGGTCACCCCGATGCTGAGGGTGATCGAGAGGCTGCCGGCACTGGTGGCGATCGGCTCGGCCACGGCCCGGCGGAGCTTTTCGGCGATGGTCACCGCATCGCCCAGCCCCCGCACCCCCTGCAGCACCACCACCATCTCGTCCCCGCCGATGCGGGCGGCCATATCGCCGCTGCGCAGGCCGGTGCGGATCCGGGAGGCCACCGTCCGGAGCAGTTCGTCGCCGGGTACGTGGCCGAAGGTGTCGTTGATCTCCTTGAAGTTGTCGAGATCGCAGAACAGCACGGCGGTGGCGTCCCCTTTGCGCAGCACCCGGCCGGCGATGGCGGTGATGCGCTCCAGGGCCTCATGGCGGTTCACCAGGCCGGTCAGTTCATCGGTGCAGGCCCGGCGGGCCAGTTCCCGCTCGGCGGCCACCTCCTGGTCCACGGTGCGGAAGGAGCCGACGATGCCGTCGAGCCGGCCCTGGGGATCCCGATGGGGACTGGCATGCAGCTCCACCCAGCGATGGCTGTGGTCGTGGGACAGGGCCTGCAGCCGGCGCACCACCGTGCCGCCGGCGGCCAGGGTCCGCAGGTCCCGCTCCAGCACCGGATGCTCGTCGGCGGGGATGAAGCGGCTGAGCGGATGGCCGATCCAGTCCTCCGGCCGCCAGCCCAGCATCGAGGTGAGCGAAGGCGAGATCCAGCTGACCAGCCCCTCCTTGATCAGCAGCACCACGTCGCTGGAGTTCTCCGCCAGCAGTCGGTAGCGCTGCTCCGAGGTGGCCAGGGCGGCTTCCGCCTGCACCATGTCGGTCACGTCGTTGAACTGGGCGATCACGAAGGCCAGGCTTCCATCGGGCCGGCGGCAGCAGGACACGCTGCAGTCGACCCACAGGGGGGGACGCTCCCCCTGCAGGATGCGCTTGCGCAGCCGGTAGCAGCGGCGCCGACCCTCCAGCAGTTCCGCCATCAGCGGGGCTTCGCTGTCCCGGTCCTGCGGCGGTGAGAACGACGGCCAGGTGAGCCCCTCCAGGTCGGCCGGATTCCGATCGAGCAGCCCGCCGCCGGCGGGATTGATGGAGAGCACATGGCCCTCGGCGTCGAGCAGGGCGATGCCGGTGGAGGTGTTCTCCATCGTGAGCCGCAGCCGTTCCTCCGAGGCGGCCAGGGCCGCCTTGGTGCGCTCCTCCGCCAGACGGGCGTCCACCTCGCCCTGGATGTCACGCCAGCTGCCCACCATGCCGCTCACCGCGCCGTCGGGCCCCTGCACCGGCCGCAGGGCCATGGAGATCCAGCGGCCGTCGCCGTCGGCGGCACGGAAGCGCAGATCGCAGCCACTGTTCTGGCCCTGGAGAACCTGGCCGATGGCCCGATCCAGGCGGGCGCGGTCCGGCTCCAGCACCAGCTCGGCGATGCTCCGCTCCCTGAGGTCGCGGGCGTCGTGGCCCAGCAGCTGCCGCACGGAGGGGGACACCCAGGAAATCCGTCCCTGCCGATCACTGCTGAGAACCACGTCGGGGGCGTTCTCGGCCAGCAGCTGGTAGTGATCCTTCAGCTCCCGGTTGCTGCGTTCCTTCTCCCGCAGTTCCCGGGACAGGTGCATCGCGACCCAGGCCATCCCGATCAGGCCGGCCAGCCGCAGCAGCAGCTTCACGCTGGTGGCCTGGGGAGAGAGGAGGGACCAGACGACGGTCAGGATGATCGCCAGGCTCGTGAACCAGCCCACCTGGCGGGGCGTGGCGAACAGGGCCGCGAGAACGACGGGGACCCAGTAGTACGGATACAGGCTGATTCCCAGGCGCCTCGACAGGAGCAGATCCACCAGAAAGAGGCCGATCAAGGCAGCAGCCAGGACGGCTAACCGTGATCGATAGCGACGTTGAAGAGAAACCAAATGGTGGTGACTGACGAATGAAGCTGACAATCACGGAGCCGCCGATCCCACCGGTCTGTCGGTGGTTGCAGGCCTCAGCGGCTGAGGCCTTCCGCCTGGGTCTCGGCGCTGTTCTGGTGCCCCTTGAGGTGCTTCTCACAGGCCAGCGTCGCCGATGCGAACAGCAGGGCCATGGCCAACATCGCCGCCTGAAGCTGGACCTGTCGCAGGAGGGGGGTCATGGCCCAGGTGTCCACGGTAAGAATGATTATAGGTAAGCCTCCCCTGCGTGCCGCACTCCTGGCGGCGGCCGTGCAGCGAATGCGGAGCTGACCAACGCCGCAGCGGTGGCTAGCAAGAAGGCGAGGGAGACCCAAGGCATGACCCGCTCCGCCGCCACAGCCATCCCGACCGCCGCCGCGGGCGACGACGATCCGCGCATCGTCCAGGTGGTCCGTCGCCACGGGGCCCGTGCCGATGCCCTGATCGAGGTGCTGCACCAGGTGCAGGAGATCCACGGCTATCTCTCGCCGGAGTCCCTGCGGGTGGTGGCCGTCGCCATGCGGCTGCCCCTGAGTCGCGTCCATGGCGTGGCGAGCTTCTACCACCTCTTCCGTCTGGAGCCCCCCACCGCCCACCGGTGCGCCATCTGCCTGGGCACCGCCTGCTACGTCAAAGGAGGGGGACAGGTGGCCGCCCGCATCGAGCAGCGACTCGGGGTGCGGCTCGATGACCCGGTCGGGGACGGTGTCTGGGCCCTGCAGCACGTGAGCTGCCTGGGGGCCTGCGGCCAGGCGCCGGTGCTGGTGGTGGACGGGGAGCTGGTGACCCGGCTGCCGGTGGACCAGCCTGAGGAACTGGAGGCGCGGCTGGCGGCCGCCGGCCTGCCTCAGCGCACCACCACCTGATTGGCCCCCAGATCCCTGGATTGGTTCAGGGCCAGTTCCACCCGCGAGAGCATGGCCTGGCCGCTGGCGTCGCTGGCCGCCAGCAGGCTGACCCCCGCGTTCATCGCCAGCCCGGGGGAGGGTGTGTGTCCGGCAGGCAGGGCCATCTCGTTCACGACCCGGCGGATCTGTTCCGCCGTGGTGCGGGCCGATTCGAGCGGCTGATCCCAGAGCAGCACCAGGAACTCACAGCCTCCGATGCTGGAGCAGATCCGTCAGGTGCTCTACACCAATGGCCTCGTCCCGGCCAACACCCCCCTGCCCGCCACGGACGACGCCATCGCCCGGGGCGCCAAGGGCCGGTGAACGGCGCCCCGGCCATTTCCTGGCTAACAGAAGATCAGGCGTTTCCGGTCCTCCATGCCCTCCCCTGTGCAGGTGCGCTGCTGCGATGCCAGCGGCTGCCGGTCCGCCGGCAGCCAGGCCCTGCGCGCCGCCCTGGAGGTCGCCCGTGATGCCGCCGGTCTGGAGGCCTCCGCGCTGACGATCAAGCCGGTGGGCTGCCTGCGTCAGTGCGGCAGCGGCCCCCTGGTGGCCTGCGACCGGCCCGGTCGGACCCGGCTCTTCGGCGGGCTCCCGCCCGAGCTGGCCGGGGCCCTGATCGCGGACGCCCTCGCCGCCGCTGGATCCGGGGACACCGCTCCGGCGTCCAGGGCGGATCCCCTGGCGGCCCATCGCCTTGATCTGGAGGGTCCCTTCTTCGCCCTGCAGCGGCCCGTGGTGCTCGAGGGCTGCGGGCAGGTGAATCCCGAATCCATCGACGACGCCCTGGCGTTCGGCACCTACGCCCAGCTGCAGCGGGTCCTGCAGGAGCTCAGCCCCGAGCAGGTGCGGGACGAGGTGCGCCGCAGCGGCCTGCGCGGTCGGGGCGGCGCCGGCTACCCGACGGGCCTGAAGTGGGACACGGTGGCCCTGCAGCCCCCCGGCCCCCGCTATGTGGTCTGCAACGCCGATGAGGGGGACCCCGGCGCCTTCATGGACCGCAGCGTGCTGGAGAGCGATCCGCACCGGTTGATCGAGGGCATGGCGATCGCCGCCTACGCCGTCGGTGCCGAGCGGGGCTTCGTTTATGTGAGGGCGGAGTATCCCCTGGCGATCGAGCGGTTGCGGCTGGCCCTGCAGCAGGCCCGCAGCCGGCACCTGCTGGGCAACGACATCCACGGCACCCCCTTCAACCTGCGGCTGGAGGTGCGGGTGGGGGCCGGCGCCTACGTCTGCGGTGAGGAGACGGCCCTGCTGCTCTCGATCCAGGGCCAGCGGGGCATGCCCCAGCCCCGGCCCCCCTTCCCGGCTCAGTCGGGCCTCTGGGGGGCGCCCACCCTGATCAACAACGTCGAGACCTTCACCGCCGTGCCGGCGATCCTGCGCCAGGGCGGCGACTGGTACGCCGCCATGGGCACCGAGCACAGCAAGGGCACCAAGGTGTTCGCCCTCTCCGGGGCGGTGGTCAACACCGGCCTGGTGGAGGTGCCGATGGGCACCCCCCTGCGCACCGTGGTGGAGGTGATCGGGGGCGGGGTGCCCGACGGCTCACCGATCAAGGCGGTGCAGACGGGGGGGCCCTCGGGCGGCTGCATCCCAGCCGAGCGGCTCGACACCCCCGTCGACTACGAGAGCCTGCTGGCGCTCGGTTCGATGATGGGCTCCGGCGGCATGGTGGTGATGGGGGAGAGCACCTCCATGCCCGAGGTGGCGCGCCACTTCATGGGCTTCAGCGTGAACGAGAGCTGCGGCAAGTGCATCCCCTGCCGCGCCGGCACCGTGCAGCTGGCCCAGCTGCTGGATCGCTTCGTGGAGCTCCGCGCCACCCCCGAGGACATGGAACGCCTCGATGCCCTCTGCCGGATGGTCAAGGTCACCAGCCTCTGCGGCCTGGGCCAGTCGGCCCCCAATCCGGTGCTCAGCACCCTGCGCTGGTTCCGCCACGAATACGAGGCCGCCTGCCGGGAGCCCGCGCTCTGCGGCGCCCCGGGGGAGGTGCGCTGATGGCGGTCATCACCCTCAACGTCAATGGCCAGGACGTGGCCGTGCCGGCGGGGGCCAGCCTGCTGGAGGCCACCCGGGCGGCTGCGGCCGACGTCCCCACCCTCTGCCACCTCGACGGCCTCAGTCCGGTCTCCTCCTGCCGGCTCTGTCTGGTGGAGGTGGAAGGGTCAGGAAAACTGCTGCCCGCCTGCAGCACCGCCGCCGCTGAGGGGATGGTGGTGCACACCCATACGCCCCAGCTGCGGGAGGTCCGGCGCATGGCGGTGGAGCTGTTCTTCGCCGAGGGGAACCACGTCTGCGCCGTGTGCGTGGCCAACACCCACTGCGAGCTCCAGGACATGGCCGTGACCGTGGGCATGGACCATTCCCGCTTCCCCTACCAGTACCCCCAGCGGTCGGTGGATGCCTCCCACCCCCAGTTCAGCCTCGACCACAACCGCTGCATCCTCTGCACCCGCTGCGTGCGGGTGTGCGACGAGATCGAGGGCGCCCATGTCTGGGACATCGGCAGCCGCGGCGGCCACTGCCACATCGTCGCCGGCCTCGATGAGCCCTGGGGCCAGGTGCAGGCCTGCACCTCCTGCGGCAAGTGCGTCGAGGTGTGCCCCACCGGCGCCCTGTTCCGCAACACCGACACCACCGCCGAGAAGCAGCCCGACGCCGGCCTGCCCGCCCTGCTGCGTGCCGCCCGCGACCAGCACCGCTGGCACAACCAGTGACCGACCCCACCATGACCCCCTCCCCCCCCGCCGCCAAGCTGCGCCTCGCCACCGTCTGGCTGGCGGGCTGCTCCGGCTGCCACATGTCGTTTCTGGACCTCGACGAGTTCCTCTTCGACCTGGCCGAGCAGGTGGATGTGGTGTTCTCGCCGGTGGGCACCGACGTCAAGACCTACCCCGAGGCCGTCGACATCGCCCTGGTGGAGGGGGCGGTGGCGAACGTCGACAACCTGGAGCTGGCCCTGCAGGTGCGGGAGCGCACCGGCCTGGTGATCTCCTTCGGCGACTGCGCCGTGACCGCCAACGTGCCGGGCCTGCGCAACCTGCTCGATGCCGGCCACGACAGCGCCAAGGCGGTGCTGGAGCGCGGCTACCTGGAGCTGGCCGACGCCACCGGCCAGCTGCCCTTCGCCCCCGGCATCGTTCCCGAGCTGCTGCCCCGGGTGCTGCCCCTGCACGAGGTGATCCCCGTGGACCTTTACCTGCCGGGCTGTCCCCCCTCCGCCGAGCGGATCCGGGAGGCGATCACCCCCCTGCTGGCCGGGCAGCGCCCGGCGATGGAAGGGGCCGCCATGCTGCGTTTCGGATGAGGACCTCCCCATGACCCGCACCGTTCTCATCGACCCGGTGACCCGCATCGAGGGCCACGCCAAGATCACCCTCCACCTCGACGACGCCGGCCACCTCACCGACACCCGCTTCCATGTGGTGGAGTACCGGGGTTTCGAGAAGTTCTGCGAGGGCCGGCCCTTCACCGAGATGGCCGGCATCACGGCCCGGATCTGCGGCATCTGCCCGGTGAGCCACCTGCTGGCGGCCGCCAAGACCGGCGACAAGCTGCTGGCCCTCTCGATTCCCCCGGCGGCCGACAAGCTGCGGCGGCTGCTCAACCTGGCCCAGCTCACCCAGTCCCACGCCCTCTCCTTCTTCCACCTCAGCAGCCCCGATTTCCTGCTGGGCTGGGAGAGCGATCCGGCCAAACGTAATGTCTTCGGTCTGATGGCCGCCGACCCCGACCTCGCCCGCGCCGGCATCCGCCTGCGCCAGTTCGGCCAGCAGATCCTGGAGCTCCTGGGCGGCCGCAGGATCCACTCCGCCTGGGCGGTGCCCGGGGGCGTGCGCTCCCCCCTGAGCCAGGAGGCGAAGGACTGGATCCTGGGACGCCTGCCGGAGGCCCGCGCCACCGTGACCCTGGCCCTGGAGCTCTACAAGAAGCTGCTCGATGGCCCGCTGCAGAGGGAGCAGCGCGTCTTCGGCGACTTCCCCAGCCTGTTCATGGGCCTGGTGACCCCCAGCGGGCTCTGGGAGCACATCGAGGGGCGCATCCGCTTCCGCGATGCGAAAGGGGCGATCGTCGCCGACCAGCTCAGCGAGGACGACTACGCCGAGTATCTGGGCGAGGCGGTGGAACCCTGGAGCTACCTCAAGTTCCCCTACTACAAACCCCTCGGCTATCCCGACGGCATCTACCGGGTGGGCCCCCTGGCGCGGCTCAACGTCTGCGACAGCGTCGGCACCCCCTGGGCTGACCGGGAGCTGGCGGAGCTGCGCCAGCGCAGCGGCCAGCCCGTCACCTCGAGCTTCGCCTACCACCACGCCCGCCTGGTGGAGATCGTCGCCTGCCTGGAGGCGATCGAGATCCTCGTGCAGGATCCCGAGCTGATGCATGGCCGCATCCGGCTGCGGGCCTCCCTCAACCGCAACGAGGCGGTGGGCGTCAGCGAGGCGCCCCGGGGCACCCTGTTCCACCACTACAAGGTGGATGACGACGGCCTGCTCACCAGCGTCAACCTGATCATCGCCACCGGCCAGAACAACCTGGCGATGAACCGCACCGTGCACCAGATCGCCCGGGAGTACATCCCCGATCCGGTGCCCGCCGGCACCGAGATTCCCGAGGCGATGCTCAACCGGGTGGAGGCGGGCATCCGCTGCTTCGACCCCTGCCTCTCCTGCTCCACCCATGCCGCCGGCCAGATGCCCCTGCGCCTGCAGCTGCTGGCCGCCGATGGCACGGTGCTGGCCGAGCGCCTGCGGGGATGAGCGACGCCGGCGCCGGCACCGGAGGCGCGCTGCTGATCGGCATCGGCAACCCCCTGAGGGGCGATGACGGGGTGGGCTGGCACCTGGTGGAGGGCCTGGGTCTGCAGCGCCACCAGCTCACCCCCGAACTGGCCGAGGCGGTGGCGGCCGCCGAGCGGCTGCTGATCGTCGATGCCTGGCTGGCGCCGCCCCGGAGCCGCTGCCTGCTGCGGCCCCTGCTGGCCTCAGACGGCTGGGAGCGGGACACGCACCGGGTGGCGCCCGCCCGGCTGCTGGCCCTGGCCGAGCAGCTGTTCGACCGTTGCGTGCCGGCCCACGAGCTGCTGGTGCCCGCCTTCGACTTCTCCTGGGGCGAGTGCTTCTCCCCGCAGCTGCGGCGCCAGCTGCCCCGGGCGCGCCGGCTGCTGCGGGGCTGGCTGCGGGGCATACCGCCGTCCCATGCATGAACTCAGCCTGATGGACGCGGTGCGGCAGAAGGTCCTGGAGCAGGCCGCCCTGCATGGGGCCGGCCGCATCACCGCCATCACCCTGCGGGTGGGCAGCCTGGCGGGGGTGGAGATCGAGGCCCTGCGCCTGGCCCACACGGTGGTGATGGCGGATACCCTCGCCGCCGGCTCCCGGCTGGAGATCGAGGCGGTGGAGGCGGCGTGTTTCTGCGCGGCCTGTGAGCAGCCCTTCACGGCGCACGATGGCTGCTGCGAGTGCCCACGCTGCGGCCGCATCAGCCGGGAACTGCTGCGGGGCCGGGAGCTGCAGCTGGCCTCGATGGAGATCGCCTGACGCGGCTGCAGGGTCTAGGGGGAGCCCTGCCTGTCCGCCCGAACCGATCACCGTCTGGAAATGAAATGTAAATTTGCGCAAGATTTCGCTTTTTCATCACTCTGTGCCAGGCCTTTCGCTGTCCATGAATGACGATTTCCCTTTTTCGCTGGCGTTGAGTGGCATAGGAAAGAGAGGCGTAACCACCATGACATTGATCACCAGAATCGTTCAGCGCAGCGTGGGCGTCGCCGCCACCGGCGGTCTGCTGTTCGGCGGCGCCGCGATGGCGGACGTCCGACCCGCCGATGGTCGCTCCGAGGCGGTGCCGGAGTCCATCTCCGAGCCCATTCCCGCGCCGGCTCCCGTCGCTGAAATCCCTGTCCAGGATCCGAGCCTGATGGGCACGGTCCCGGCGAACCAGGACGCTGCTGATCCTGCTGTCGCTCCCGTCGCCGCTCCCCAGGCCGCCACGGCTGAGGCCACCCTCATCGCCCAGACCTACCCCCAGCCGGTGGTGAAGGAGGTCTATTCCGCCAAGGGGTGGTACCTCACCATCGGCGCCGGTGCCCAGACCCCCAGCGACCAGACGGTCAACAGCAACGGCACGCTCGTTTCACCCTTCTTCACGCCGCTGCTGTTCAACTTCGGCAACAACAACTCCACCAAGCTTGACCTCGGTGGTGGCTTCTCCGGCGACGTCGGCGTCGGTTACGACTTCGGCGCCCTGCGCGCCGAGCTCACCTACGGCTACAGCCGGGCCAGCCTCAATGCCGTTGGTGCCGCCAATCCGATCGGCTTCGGTGCCTTCGGCATCGTGCCCTTCACCAACAACGTCTCCGGCATCATCAACAAGAACGATGTGCTGGCCAGCCTCTACTACGACATCGAGACCAACAGCCGCTGGACGCCCTACATCGGCGGTGGCATCGGGTACACCAACCTGAGCACCCCGAGTTTCAGCCTCAATGGCTTCCCCACCAACAGCGTCAACAAGGGGCTGTTCGGCTGGCAGGCCAAGGTGGGTGTCAGCTACGCCATGAGCTACAACTCCGATGTCTACCTGGAGGGGGTCTATCAAGGTGCTGGCGGCTATTCCTCCGAGAACCTGACCTTCGACGCCTTCAACAGCTTCGGCGGCAAGATCGGCTTCCGCTATCGCTTCGGTGCCCGCCCGGTGGCGGCCGCTCCCGCTCCCACCCCGGAGCCGGAACCGATCATGCAGCCCGCACCGGCTCCCGCGCCGGTCTTCCAGCCCGAACCGGCCCCCGAACCCATTCGCGGTCTCTGGTGATCACGTGGCGGTCGTTGCCACGGCCCCGTCGGAGCGTCGTGCCTAGCCTTCCGGGGTGAGGCCGGGCCCCGGCGGGGCTTTTCCGTGCCGCTCTCCTGTCTGGGGTCGATCCTGCGATGTGTGTCGACTGCAACTGCGGCCAACCGGTCGCCCCCGCCATTGAGGCCCCCCGACACCTGGAGCTGGGCCAGCGCCTGCTGGTGCATAACGATGCCCAGGCGGCGGCCAACCGGGAGCACTTCGCCGCCGCCGGCGTCCGGGTGATCAACCTGCTCTCCTCGCCGGGTTCCGGCAAGACCGCCCTGCTGGAGCGGCTGGCGCGGCACCTGGCTCCCGCCTCCCCGGCGGAGCGCCATCCGATGGCGGTGATCGTGGGCGATCTGGCCACCGACAACGACGCCCTCCGTCTGCGGGCCGCCGGGGTGCCCGCCCTGCAGATCACCACCGGCCAGGCCTGCCACCTGGAGGCGGCGATGGTGCACCGGGCTCTCCATGAGCTGGCCCACCTCGGCCAGCCCCTCGAAGGCCTGGAGCTGCTGGTGATCGAGAACGTCGGCAACCTGGTCTGCCCGGCCGCCTTCGATCTCGGGGAGAGCCAGCGGGTCGTCCTGCTCTCGGTCACCGAAGGGGAGGACAAACCCCTGAAGTACCCGGCCATCTTCCATTCCGCCGATGTGGTGGTGATCAGCAAGAGCGACCTGGCCGGGGCCTGCGGCTTTGACGGACCCCAGGCCCGCCGCCACATCGCCCGCGTCGCCCCCAGGGCCCCCATCGTGGAGGTCTCCGCCCGCACCGGGGAGTGCATTCCTGAGCTGCTGGCGGCCCTGGGCCTGGAGCGGGTGGCCGTGGCCGGCTGACCATGCCACCGCTGGCGGGGCGGGCCCAGCTGCACCTGGAGTGCCGTGGGGTGGTGCAGGGGGTGGGTTTCCGGCCCCTGGTGCACCGTCTCGCCCGGGACCTTGATCTGCACGGCGAGGTGGAGAACGGACCGGGGGCGGTGCGCCTGCGGCTGGAGGGGGAGCGCCCCTCCCTGGAGACGTTCCTGCGGCGCCTGCCGCGCCAGTTGCCCCCCGGGGCCCGGCTGGAGCCGTTGGATCCCGTCTGGTCGGCGGCGGCCACCGACCCGGCGGCGAGTCCGTTCCAGGCGGGGGTACGGATCACGGCCGGCCAGGCCAGGCCGCTGAGCATCGATCTGATCGCGTCGTCGCTGGTGGCCGACCGGGCCCCCTGCCGCGCCTGCCGGGCGGAACTGGCCGATCCCGCCGATCGCCGCTTCGGCTACCCCTTCATCAGCTGCTGTGACTGCGGTCCCCGCTTCAGCATCGCCACGGCAGAGCCCTGGGCCCGGGCCCACACGACCCTGGCACCGTTCGCCCTGTGCCCGGCCTGTCGCCGGGAGTTCGAGGACCCGTCCGACCGCCGCTTCCATGCCGAGACCATCGCCTGCCCGGCGTGCGGGCCGCGGCTGGCGCTCCTCGATGGGGCCGGGGCGCCCCTGGTGGATCCAGGCGGCGACGGCAGCGCGGCCGCCCTGATCAGGGCCTGCTGCAGCCGTCTCGCCGCGGGGGAGATCCTGGCCCTCCAGGGCGTGGGCGGCTTCCAGCTGCTGGTGGATGCCACCAACGCGGAGGCGGTGGCCCGGCTGCGGCAACGCAAGCGACGGCCCGCCAAGCCCTTCGCCCTGCTGGTGGCCGAGGCCGATGCCCTGGCCCCCTTCTGCGTCATCGACGCTGCCGAGCGCCGGGCCCTGGCGGATCCTGCCGCCCCGATCGTGCTGCTGCGCCGCCGGCGGGGGGCCACCGAAGCCCTGCCGGGGGTGGCCCCGGGCAGCCCCTCCCTGGGGGCGATGCTGCCGGCGTCGCCGCTGCACCTCCTGCTGGCGCGCGCCTGCGGCCGGCCCCTGGTGGCCACCAGCGGCAACCCCAGCGGTGAGCCGCTGTGCACGGATCCTGCGGAGGCCGTGGAGCGGCTGGGGGGCGGGGCCGGCTCCCCCATCGCCGATGTCTTTCTGGTGCACGACCGCGCCATCGCCCGGCCCCTGGATGATTCGGTGCTGCAGCTGATCGATGGTCGGCCGGCCCTGCTGCGCCGGGCCCGGGGCCATGCCCCCGAGCCCCTGGCGCTGGCGGCGGGTGGGGGTTGGACTCCCGAAGGCGTGGTGGCGCTGGGGGGGGATCTCAAGAGTGCGCCGGCCCTGGCGCTGGACGGGCGGCTGTGGCTGGCCCCCCACCTGGGGGACCTGGCCGGGGGCCGGCTGCTGTCGCGGCTGGCCGACGGGCTGGCGGCGATCGAGCGGCGCTGGGGCGGGCGGCTGACGCGGATCGCCTGCGATGCCCACCCCGGCTACCTCAGCCACCAGCTCGCCGCCGATCAGCCGTGGCCGCGACGAACGGTGCAGCATCACCGGGCCCACGGCCTGGCCGTGCTGGCCGAGCATGGGCTGTCGTTTCCGCTGCTGGCCGTCACCTGGGATGGGCTCGGCTACGCCCCAGCCCCTGCCGGCGACGGCGGCCCCCAGCTCTGGGGCGGTGAGCTGCTGCTGCTGGGCGGGCCCGGCGCTCCCCCCTGCGAGCGGCTGGTGGCCCTGCGGCCCTTCCCGCTGCCGGGGGGGGAGCGGGCGATGGCGGAACCCCGACGGGCGGCCCTGGGGCTGCTGGCCGCCGCCGGGTCCCGGGCCCTGGATCACCCCGGGGCCCGCCCCAGCCTGGCCGCCTTCACGACAGGCGAGCGCCACCTGCTGCTTCAGGCCATCACCAGCGGCTGCAACGCCCCCCTGAGCACCAGCATGGGCCGGCTGTTCGATGCGGTCGCCTCCCTGCTGGACCTGGTGCAGGTGCAGAGCTACGAGGGGGAGGGGGGTCTGCGCCTGCAAGGGGCCGCCGCCGCCGCTGTCCCGGAGCCTGGGCGCTGGTTCCTTCCCCTCGTGCCGCCCGCGGCCATCAAGGGAGGAACCGCCGCCGGTGGCCCGAGCCTGGGCTGGCTCGACTGGGAACCGCTGCTGGAGGGCCTGCTGACGGCGATCGCCGCCGGCTCGCCGCCGGCCCTCTGCGCCGCCCGGTTCCACCACACCCTGGCGGAGGCCCTGGCCGAAACCGCCGCCCTCGCGGCTGGGGCGATGGCGCCCTCCGGCTCGGCCGGCCGTGGTGGGGTACCGGTGGCCCTGGCGGGGGGCTGCTTCCAGAACCGGCTGTTGCTGGAGGCGGCGATCACGGCGCTGCGGGCCCGGGGTCTGCGGCCGTTCTGGCCGGAGGCCGTGCCCTGCAGCGATGGCGGGCTGGCCCTGGGGCAGGTCTGGGCCGTGGGTGGTCCGTGGGCAGATCCGGCCGGCGGGCCTACAACCAGGGGGAGAGACCACGCGCCGTGATCCGCCCATGTGCCTGGCCGTGCCCGCTCGCATCCTCTCGATCCGGGTCCAGCCGCCGCCGGGAGTGCCTGAGCCCACCGGGGCCGCCAGCGAAGACGCCCCGGATGACGCCACCGCCGACGGCCTCTGGCGCATGGCCGAGGTGGATTTCGGCGGGGTGCGCCAGCAGGTGAGCCTGGCCTGCCTGCCCGAGGCGGCCGTCGGCGATCGGGTGCTGGTGCATGTGGGCCTGGCCCTCAGCCTCGTCGAGGACGACCCGGCATGACCATCACCGTCGATGGCAACGAGGCCGTGGCGCTCGTGGCCTACCGCCTCAACGAGGCCATCGCCATCTATCCGATCACCCCCGCCTCGCCGATGGGGGAGTGGGCCGATGCCTGGAACACCGAAGGCCGCCCCAACCTCTGGGGCACGGTGCCGGCGGTGGTGGAGCTGCAGAGCGAGGCCGGCGCCGCCGGCACCGTCCACGGGGCCCTGCAGGCGGGGGTGCTGACCACCACCTTCACGGCTTCCCAGGGGCTGCTGCTGATGGTGCCCAACCTCTACAAGCTGGCCGGCGAGCTCACCCCCGCCGTGCTGCATGTGGCGGCCCGTTCCCTGGCGGCCCAGGGGCTGTCGATCTTCGGCGACCACAGCGACGTGATGGCCTGCCGCGGCACGGGCTGCGTCATCCTCTGCTCCGCTTCGGTGCAGGAGGCCGGCGACTTCGCCGCCATCGCCACCCGGGCCAGCCTGCTGGGGCGGCTGCCGTTCCTGCACATGTTCGACGGCTTCCGCACCTCCCACGAGATCCAGAAGATCGAGCCCATCGACGACGCGGTGCTCCATGCCCTGATGCCGATGGAGGCGGTGGCGGCCCACCGCCAGCGGGCCCTCTCCCCCGACCACCCGGTGCTGCGGGGCACGGCCCAGAACCCGGACGTCTACTTCCAGGCGCGGGAGTCGGTGAACCGCTTCTACGACGCCCTCCCCGGCCACCTGGTGGAGGCGATGGAACGGTTCGCCCGCCTCACCGGCCGCCAGTACGGCCCCTATGAGTACGTGGGCGCCGCCGATGCCGAGCGGGTGGTGGTGCTGATGGGCTCCGGCTGCGAGACCGCCGAGGAGACCGCCCTGGCCCTGATCGCCGCCGGTGAACGGGTGGGGGTGCTCAAGGTGCGCCTGTTCCGGCCCTTCGTGGCGAGCCTGTTCGCCGCCGCCCTGCCGCCCACGGTGCGGGCTCTGGCGGTGCTCGACCGCTGCAAGGAGCCCGGCTCCGGCGGCGAACCCCTCTACCTCGATGCGGTGGCCGCCCTCAGTGAGGCGTGGCAGTCCTGCCACGGCGATCGCCCCCTGCCGCGGGTGGTGGGCGGCCGCTACGGCCTCTCTTCCAAGGAGTTCACTCCGGCGATGGTCAAGGCGGTGTTCGACAACCTCCTGCTGCCCCAGCCCCGCAACCACTTCACGGTCGGCATCGACGACGACGTCACCCACCGCTCGCTGCCGGTCGCGGCGGACTTCCACGTGGATGGGCCCGACCAGGTGCGGGCCGTGTTCTACGGCCTGGGCTCCGACGGCACGGTGGGGGGCAACAAGGCCACGATCAAGATCATCGGCGAGCAGACCGACCTGTTCGCCCAGGCCTACTTCGTCTACGACTCCAAGAAGTCGGGGTCGGTCACGGTGTCGCACCTGCGCTTCGGCCCCCGGCCGATCCGCGCCCCCTACCTGATCGAGCGGCCCACCCTGGTGGCCTGCCACCAGTGGGATTTCGTCGACCGCTTCGACCTGCTGGCGGGCCTGGACGCCGGTGGGGTGCTGCTGCTCAACAGCCCATTTCCGATCGAGGAGAGCTGGCGGCGGATGCCGGCCGCGCTGCGCTGCGGCATCCGGGAGCGGGGGCTGACGGTGTGGCTGATCAACGCCTACCGGGTGGCGCGGGAGGCCGGCATGGGGAACCACATCAACACGGTGATGCAGGCCTGCTTCTTCGCCGTCAGCGGCGTGCTGCCCAGGGAGGACGCCATCGAGCAGATCCGCGACTCCCTGCGCAAGACCTACGGCCGCAAGGGGGAGGCGGTGGTGGCCATGAACCTGCGCGCCCTCGACGCCAGCCTCGAGCATCTGCAGCTCCTCGACTGGCGGTGCCTGCCGGCGGAGGACGACCTGCCGGCCCCGGCCCCGGCGGCCGACCGGCTCGCCGAGGCGCCGCTGTTCGTGCGGGAGGTGATCGGGCCGCTGCTGGAGCGGCGCGGTGATGCCCTGCCCGTCAGCGCCCTGCCCTGTGACGGCACCTGGCCCACGGACACGGCCC
Organism: Cyanobium sp. Copco_Reservoir_LC18; assembly: GCF_009834675.1. Classification (NCBI taxonomy): domain Bacteria; kingdom Bacillati; phylum Cyanobacteriota; class Cyanophyceae; order Synechococcales; family Prochlorococcaceae; genus Cyanobium; species Cyanobium sp. Copco_Reservoir_LC18. The sequence goes on along the minus strand of NZ_ASAC01000023.1, from coordinate 129,453 downwards.
GGTGGGAGAAGCGCAACATCGCCGAGTCCGTGCCGGTGTGGGAGAGCGACCTCTGCGTGCAGTGCGGCAAGTGTGTGATGGTGTGCCCCCATGCGGTGATCCGGGCCAAGGCGGTGGCGCCGGAGGCCCTGGCGGCAGCCCCGGAGGGATTCCGCCAGGCCCCGGCCCGCGATCCGGACCTGGCGGGCCGCAGCTTCACGATCCAGGTGGCCGTCGAGGACTGCACCGGCTGCGCGCTGTGTGTGGAGGTCTGCCCGGCCCGGGACCGCACCGAGCCGAAGCGCAAGGCGATCAACATGGCCCCCCAGCGGCCCCTGCGGGAGGCCGGCCGCGGCCACTGGGACTACTTCCTGGGGCTGCCCGAGATGGCCCGCGGTGACCTCAACCTGCACAGGATCGGCCAGCAGCAGCTGCAGCAGCCCCTGTTCGAGTTCTCCGGCGCCTGCGGCGGCTGCGGCGAGACGCCCTACCTCAAGCTGGCCAGCCAGCTGTTCGGCGACCGGATGCTGGTGGCCAACGCCACGGGCTGCTCCTCCATCTATGGCGGCAACCTGCCCACCACCCCCTGGAGCACCAATGCCGAGGGGCGCGGCCCGGCCTGGAGCAATTCCCTGTTCGAGGACAACGCCGAGTTCGGCCTGGGCATGCGGGTGGCGATCGACCAGCAGCGCCAGATGGCCCTCGAGCTGCTGGACCGGCTGGGGCCGGCGCCGGAGCGGGCCGACCCCCTGCTGCCCGGGGCCCTGGTGGCGGCGATCCGGGACGCCGACCAGCACGATGAGGCCGGCATCGTCGCCCAGCGGCGGCGGGTGGAGGAGCTCAAGCGCCTGCTTCGGGAGGTGGCGGGGGAGGCTCCCGGCGCGTCGCTGAGCCCCCGGGAGACCCAGGCCGTCCGCCTGCTGGACCTGGCCGATGCCCTGGTGAAGAAGAGCGTCTGGCTGGTGGGGGGCGATGGCTGGGCCTATGACATCGGCTTCGGTGGGCTCGACCACGTGCTCGCCAGCGGCCGCGATGTGAATGCCCTGGTGCTCGACACCGAGGTGTACTCCAACACCGGCGGCCAGATGTCGAAGGCCACGCCCCGGGCGGCGGTGGCCAAGTACGCCGCCGGCGGCAAGGCGGCCCCCAAGAAGGATCTGGGGCTGATGATGATGAGCTACGGCACGGTCTACGTGGCCAGCGTGGCCATGGGGGCCCGCGACGAGCACACGGTGCGGGCGTTCCTGGAGGCGGAGAGCTATCCGGGGCCGTCGCTGATCCTGGCCTACTCCCACTGCATCGCCCACGGCATCGACATGGCCCGGGGCATGGAGCAGCAGAAGGCGGCGGTGGATTCCGGTCGCTGGCTGCTCTACCGCTACGACCCCCGCCGCACCGAACGGGGCGAGCACCCGCTGCAGATCGACAGCCGGGGCCAGAAGCGACCCCTGGCCGAGGCGATGGCCACCGAGAACCGCTTCCGCATGCTCTCCTTCAGCCAGCCGGAGCGGGCCCGGGCCCTGGCGCGCCAGGCCGAGCTGGAGGTGGGCCGCCGCCTGGCCATCTACCGGGCCCTCGCCGGCACCACGCCGCCGGTCTCGGCGCCCTCCCAGGGCGAGGTGCCGGCATGACCCGCCCCGATCTTTCCGTCACCTACCTGGGTCTGGAGCTGCGCAGCCCCCTGGTGGTGGGGGCCGCGGCGCCCCTGAGCGAGGACATCGACCAGCTGCTGCGGCTGGAGGAGGCCGGCGCAGCCGCCGTGGTGCTGCATTCGCTGTTCGAGGAGCAGATCGAGCGCGACCAGCTGGAGCTGCACCGGGTGACCCTGCAGGGCGCCGACAGCTACGGGGAGGCGCTCAGCTACTTCCCCGAGCCCTCGATCTTCCACGTGGGCCACGACCTCTACCTGCGCCACCTGGAGCGGGCCCGTTCCCGCCTGTCGGTGCCGGTGATCGCCAGCCTCAACGGTGCCCACCCCGGCCAGTGGGTGCAGGTGGCGCGGCGCATGGAGTCGGCCGGCGCCAGCGCCCTGGAGCTGAACATCTATTCGGTCCCCACCGATCCGGATCTTTCCAGCGCGGCGATCGAGAACCAGGTGCTGGAGATCGTCGCCGAGGTGCGCGCCGAGGTGACGCTGCCCCTGGCGGTGAAGCTCAGCCCCTTCTTCACCAACTTCGGCGCCATGGCCAAGCGGTTGGCCGCCGCCGGCGCCGATGGCCTGGTGCTGTTCAACCGCTTCTACCAGCCCGACATCGACATCGAGGAACTGGAGGTGCGGCCCAACCTGCTGCTGTCCACCCCCCACGACCTGCGGCTGCCCCTGCGCTGGATCGCCCTGCTGCACGGTCGCCACCCCGTGGATCTGGCGGCCACCGGCGGCGTGCACCGTGGCACCGACGTGGTGCGCCTGCTGATGGCCGGCGCCGCCATCACTCAGCTGGTGGCGGCCCTGCTGCGCCATGGCCCCGGCCGGCTGGCGGGGCTGGAGGAGGAGCTGGCCCAGTGGCTGCTGGAGCACGAGCACGCCACCGCCCGGGAGCTGATCGGCTGCATGAGCCAGCAGCGCTGCCCCGATCCCAGCGAGTACGAGCGCTCCCAGTACATGCGCGCCGTCCAGACCTTCCTGCCCGCCGATGCCGCGGCGGCGCCGGGTCCCTGGTGAGTGCTCCGCTGGCGGTGACGGCGGAGGTGGCCGCCGTGGGGGAGCTGGCGGCCGAGCTGGCCGCGATCACCACCCGCCCCTGGACCCTGATGGAGGTGTGCGGCGGCCAGACCCACGCCATCGTGCGCTGGGGGCTCGACCAGCTGCTGCCCCCCGGGCTGCGGCTCATCCACGGGCCCGGCTGCCCGGTCTGCGTCACCCCCGCCGCCACCATCGATGCCGCCCGCACCCTGGCCCGCCGGCCCGAGGTGATCCTCTGCTCCTACGGCGACATGCTGCGGGTGCCGGGCGCCGCCGCTGACGGGGGGCCGGCGGACCTGCTGGGGGTGCGGGCCGAGGGGGGCGATGTGCGCCTGCTCACCTCCCCCCTGGAGGCCCTGGCCCTGGCCCGGCGCCATCCGGAGCGCCAGGTGGTGTTCCTGGCGGTGGGCTTCGAGACCACGGCCCCGGCCACGGCCCTGCTGGTGCGCCAGGCGAGCGCCGCCGGTGTGGCCAATCTTTCCCTGCTGGCGGCCCATGTGCGGGTGCCCCCCGCCATGGCGGCGATCCTGGCGGCCGAGGGCAACCAGGTGCAGGGTTTCCTGGCGGCCGGGCACGTCTGCGCCGTGATGGGCACCACCGAACTGGAACACCTGGCGGATCGGCACCGGGTGCCGGTGGTGGTGAGCGGCTTTGCGCCCCTGGATCTGATGCGGGGGCTGGTGGCCTGCGTGCGCCAGCTGGAGCGGGGCGAGGCCCGGGTGGCCAATGCCTACGGCCGGGGGGGGCGCCAGCAGGGCAACCCGGCCGCCCGGGCCCTGCTGGAATCGGTGTTCGAGCCGGTGGACCGGCCCTGGCGGGGCTTCGGCGTGATCCCGGGGGGCGGCCTGGGGCTGCGGGCCCCCTTCCGCCACCTGGAGGCCGGGGTCCGTTTCGACGACCTGGTCGGTGGGCCCGAGGCCGGTGCGGAGCCGGGGGCCGCGACGGGAGCCGAAGGGGTCTGCATCAGCGGCCGCATCCTGCAGGGGCGCGCCCGGCCCATGGACTGCCCGGCCTTCGGCACCACCTGCACGCCGGAGCATCCGCTGGGGGCGCCGATGGTGTCCTCCGAGGGGGCCTGCGCCGCCTACCACCGTTACGGCCGCCGTGGCTGAACCGGCCCTGCCCGCCACCGCCCGCATCCAGCTGGCCCATGGCGGCGGCGGCACCCTGATGCAGCAGCTGATCGACGCCGAACTGCGCCGCCTCTACGCCGACCCCGACCAGGTGCTGCACGATGCCGCCCGCCTGTCCCTGCCCCACGGCCGGCTCGCCTTCACCACCGACAGCTACGTGGTGCAGCCCCTGGAGTTCGAGGGGGGCGACATCGGCAGCCTGGCGGTGACGGGCACCGCCAACGACCTGGCCATGGCCGGCGCCCGGCCCCTGGTGCTGAGCCTGGGCCTGATCCTGGAGGAGGGGCTCGAGCTGGCGGTGCTGCGCCGCATCGTGGCCTCGCTGGGGGAGGCCGCCCGGCGCTGCGGGGTGACCATCGTCACCGGCGACACCAAGGTGGTGGAGCGGGGCAAGGGGGACGGGGCCTTCCTCAACACCAGCGGCATCGGCCTGCTGCAGGTGGACGAGCCGATCGATCCGCTGGCGATCGCCCCCGGCGACCAGCTGCTGGTGAGCGGCGACCTGGGCCGCCACGGGGTGGCGATCCTGGCCGCCCGCCATGGCCTGGATCTGCAGCCCCCCCTGGCCACGGACTGCATGCCCCTGTGGCCCGCGGTGGAGGCGCTGCTGGCCGCCGGGGTGCGGCTCCACTGCCTGCGGGACCTCACCCGGGGCGGGCTGGCCAGCGCCCTGCAGGAACTGGCGGCCCCCAATGGCCTGGAGCTGCAGATCGAGGAGCAGCGCATCCCGGTGGCCGAGCCGGTGCGGCGCACCTGCGAGCTGCTGGGCTTCGATCCGCTGCACCTGGCCAACGAGGGCCGCTTCCTGGCGGTGGTGCCCGAGGCCGACCGGCGGCGGGCCCTGGAGCTGCTGGCGCCGGCCGGCGGGGCCTGGATCGGCCGGGTGGCGGCGACAGGTCCCGGAACCGGCGGCCGCCGGGGCCGGGTACTGCTGCGCACCCCCTACGGCAGCGAGCGGGTGCTGGTGCCCCTCAGCGGGGAACTGCTGCCACGGATCTGCTGAAGCCTTGCGGCACCTGCCCAGCCTGCCGCCAGTGCTTGTCGAGGGCATCCACCAGGATCACCAGCAGCGGAGCCAGGGCCATCGGCCCCAGCCAGGCCATCGGGAAGGGCCGCATCCCGAACACCGCCGCCACCGGAGCCAGCAGCACCAGGGCGCTGGCCAGCAGCGGTTCGCTGACCAGCCCCAGCCCCAGCCATCGATTGGGCCGGCCGAGCGTCTCCCAGGCCGGCCGGCGTTCGCTGCGGCAGGCCAGCAGGGTGCCCATCTGGCCGGCCACGATCAGGCAGAAGGTGACGGTGGTGGCCTGCTGCTGGATCGCCACCACGCCGGCGTCAGCCGTGTGGTGCAGCAGCTGGGGGGCCAGGAGCCGCAGCTGGCTCCAGCCCACGCCGTTGGCCCGCCAGGTGAGCAGATAGCCCGCCATGGCCACCAGGCCCTCCACCAGTCCCAGCACCAGATAGGCGCGCACCATCACGGCCCGGTTGAGCAGGGGCAGGCCCCTGGGGCGCGGCGCCAGGCGCATCACCCCCGCCTCGGGTGGATCGGCCCCCAGGCCCAGGGCCGGCAGCAGGTCGGTGCCCAGGTCGACCGCCAGGATCTGCAGCACCGTCAGGGCGGCGGGAATGCCGGCGATCACCATCGCCAGGAAGGGCAGCACCTCCGGCACGTTCGAGGCCAGCACGTAGGTGATGAAGCGGCCGATGTTGGTCACCACCGAGCGGCCGTAGCGGACGGCCTCCACGATCGTGGCGAAGTTGTCGTCGAGCAGGACGATGTCGGCGGCTTCACGGGCCACATCCGTGCCGCTGATCCCCATCGCCAGGCCGACATCGGCGGCGCGCAGGGCCGGCGCGTCGTTGACGCCATCGCCGGTGACGGCCACCACCTCGCCGAGGGCGCGGTAGGCCTGCACCAGCCGCAGTTTCTGCTCCGGTGCCATGCGGGCGAACACCAGCCTGTGGCGGTACTTGAGCAGCTGCCGCAGGTGCACGTCGCTGATCTGGGCCAGGGTGGAGCCCTCGATCACCCGCACCGGGTCGGCGCTGGCCTGCTGCTGCGCCGTTGATCGGCCCGGGAACCCGGGGGGGTCGAGCAGACCGATCTGCCGGGCGATCGCCTGGGCCGTGAGCCCGTAGTCGCCGGTGACCATCGTCACCTTGATGCCCGCTTCGCGGCACTGGCGGATCGCGTCGGGCACCTCCGGCCGTGGCGGGTCGTAGAGACCCAGCAGGCCGAGGAACATCTGGCCGCTCTCCAGGGCCTCCGCCGGGGCGTCGCCGCAGCCCCCGTCGCCCCGTCGAAGCGCCACGGCGATGACCCGGTAGCCCCGGGCGGCCAGCCCATCGTTGGCGGCCACCACCTGCTGGCGCAGCTCGGCGGGCAAGGGGGCGTCGCCACTGGAGGACAGCCAGCTGGTGCACTGCGCCAGCACTTCCTGGGGGGCCCCCTTGGTGATCAACAGGGAGCCCCCCGTGACGATCGGCAGATCGTCGGCATGGTCGCGCCAGTCCACCAGCACGGTCATGCGGCGGCGGAGGGAATCGAAGGGAATCTCCCGGCGCCGTGGATGCCGGCCCGGCAACGCCTCCGGCTCCAGCCCGGCTTCCGCGGCGGCCACCAGCATCGCCGTTTCGGTGGGATCCCCCACCCCCAGCCGCGGCTGGGCGGCGCCACCAGCCCCAGCCACCGCCACCTCGAGACGGGCGTTGGAGCACAGGGAGGCGGCGCGCAGCAGCAGCCTCTCCAGCCCCCCGGCGGGCAACGGCAGCCAGGTGCTCTCCACCGCCATGCGGTTGCCGGTGAGCGTACCCGTCTTGTCGGAGCAGATCACACTCACCGAGCCCAGGGCTTCCACCGCCGAGAGACGGCGAACCAGGGCCTGGCGGCTCGCCATGCGCTGCACCGCCATGGCCAGGGCCAGGGTGACCGTGGGCAGCAGCCCTTCGGGCACGTTGGCCACGATGATCCCCGTGGCGAACACCACGCTCTCCAGCGGGGCCATCCCGACCAGGAGGACGCTGAGGCCGAAGGCGACCACCCCCATGGTCACGGCGATGGTGCAGATCGTTTGCACGATCCGGCTCACCTGCAGCTCCAGGGTGCTGGCGCCGCGCGTGGTGCCGGCCGCCAGCCGGGCCACCTGCCCGAATTCCGTCTCCGCGCCCGTGGCATAGACGAACGCCTCCCCCCGTCCCGAGGCCACGGTGCTGCCGGCCATCACCAGGTTGGCCCGCTCACCGGTGCTGACCCTCGCCTGCTGCAGGCGGCCTTCGATGGCCCCGCTCCGGCGCGCCACCGGCAGGGATTCGCCGGTGAGCACTGACAGATCCAGATAGAGCCCATGGGCCTCGCTCAGCCGGCAGTCGGCCGGGACCCGATCCCCCTCCTCGAGCCGAACCCGATCGCCCGCCACCAGCGCCTCCGCCGCCAGAAAGCCCAGCTGCCCGTCGCGCCACACCTGCACCTGGCTGGGCAGGGCGCGGGTGAGGGCGGCCAGGGTGCGCTCGGCCTGGAACTCCTGCCAGAAGGAGAAGACGCCGTTGATCATGACCACCGCCCAGATGGCCCAGCCCAGCTGGGGTGTGCCGACGGCGAAGGCCAGACCCCCGGCGACCCACAGCAGCAGGGCCATGAAGTGAACCATCTGGTCCAGGAAGCGCAGGGCCAGGGGCCGGCGCCGGGCGGGCGGCAGGCGGTTGGGGCCGAAGCGCGCCAGCCGCCGCTCGGCTTCCGCGCTGCCGAGGCCCTCCGGTGTGGTCTGCAGGGCCCGGTGGACGTCTTCCAGGGGCAGCGACCAGATCGGCTGGGAGGCGGCGAGCAGCACGGACCGGCAGCGGGGGCCAGGATCAGCATGATCAGCTTGTGGAGCCGCGAAGCGCCCTCGCTAGCGTCGGTCTGTCCGTGGATGCCGCAGCCCATGCCCGCGCCGGCGCTGCGCCGCCCCCTGGCCGTGCTGGCCCTGCTGCTGGCGCCCGTTTCAGCGGCGGCGGCTGTTCCAGCGGCTGCCGAGGTCGGCACCCTCTGGCGGGTGCGGGACGGCGCCGGCACCGTGTTCATCGCCGGCTCCCTGCACCAGCTGCGCCGCGACCGGGCCGGGCTCCCTCCGTCCTATGGCCTGGCCTACGGGGAGGCGGAGCGGCTGGCCATGGAGCTCGACATGGATGCCCTCAGCCCGACGGCCCTGGCCGGTGAGCTGGCGGCGCGGGCCCTCGATCCCGACGGCCGCTCCCTGCGCGAGGGCCTGCCGGCGGCGTCCTGGCGCACCCTCCAGCCGCGCCTGGCGGCCCTGGGGCTGCCGGAGGTGGCGATCGAGCGTTTCGAGCCCTGGGCCGTGGCCCTGCTGCTGGCCTCCGCCGCGTTTCTGCAGCAGGGCTACAGCCCGGGCAGCGGGGTGGAGGGCCAGCTCCAGGCCAGGGCGGCTGCCGACCGCAAGCCCATCGACGGCCTGGAGACCCCGGCCGAGCAGTTCGAGCTGTTCGACGGGCTGCCCCGGACCGACCAGCTGCAACTGCTGGAGGTGACCCTGAAGGAGCTGGACGGCCTCGGCCCCCGGCTGGACGCCCTCGAGGGGGCCTGGCGGGCCGGCGACCTGCCCCGTCTCGAGGCCCTGCTGCTCGACGACTACCGCCAGCGGCCGGATCTCCTCGAGCGGCTGGTGGTCCGGCGCAACACGGCCTGGGTGGCTCCGGTGCGGGGGTTCCTGCGGCGCCCCGACGACACCCTGGTGGTGGTGGGGCTGATGCACCTGCTGGGGGACCGGGGGCTGATCGCCCTGCTGCGGCAGCAGGGGCTGAAGCCGGAGCGCTTCGTGGATGGGGGGTGGCGACCGGAGCCCTAGGCCTGTTCGGCCCGGCGGCCATGGCCGCCGCCCAGGCTGAGCTCCCATCCCTTGACGATCCGGTAGAGGGTGGGGACCAGGAACAGGGTGAGAACGGTCGCCACCAGCAGCCCGAAGAACACCACCGTGCCGATGCTGATGCGGCTGGCGGACCCGGCGCCGGTCGCGAACAGCAGGGGCAGGAAGCCCGCCAGGGAGGAGAAGGCGGTGAGCAGGATCGGCCGCAGACGGGCGACGGCGGCGCCGTGGACGGCCTCATCGAGCGGCATCCCCTCCGCCAGCCGCTGGTTGGCGAATTCGACGATCAGGATGGCGTTCTTCGCCGCCAGGGCCACCAGCACCAGCAGGCCCATCTGGCCGTAGACGTCCAGGGGCAGGCCCCGCAGGGCCAGACCCAGCACGCCGCCGAGCACCCCCATCGGCACCGTCGCCAGGATGATGAAGGGATCGGCGAAGTTCTCGTAGAGGCCGGCCAGCACCAGCAGCATCACCAGCACCGCCAGGGCGAACACCTGCAGATTGCCGCCCCCGGCCCTGGCCTCCTCCCGGGCCAGGCCCGCCCATTCCAGGTCGGTGGCCGTGCTGGCGCGGTCGCTCTGCAGCTGCTCCAGCAGGGCGATGGCCTGGCCGCTGCTCACCCCCGGGCCCGGCTGGGCCCGGATGCTGATCGAGCGCACCAGGCGGGTGTGGTTGATGGTGGTGGGGCCGGTGCCGGCCTCCACCTGCACGATCTGGGCCAGGGGGATCAGCTGGCCGGTGCGGTTGCGCACCTGAAGGGCCAGCACGTCATCGGCATCCCGCCGGGCCTCGCCCTCGAGCTGGACGATCACCTTGCGCACCTGGTCGCCTTCGAAGCTGTCGTTGACGTAGTCGCTGCCGAAGCTGGCCCCGAGCACGCTCACCAGTTCATCGAGATCCACCTGGAGTGAGGCCATGCGCAGCCGGTCGGGGATGAGCCGCAGCAGGGGGGCGTCGGCACTGAAGCGGGTGCCCACCTGCTCGAAGGCGCCCGTCTGCCGGGCCGCGGCGATGAAGGCCTCGGCCTCCTGCTGGAACTCGCCGAGGCTGAGGCGGCCGCCGCTGGTGTCGAGCAGGTCGAACTCCAGGCCGCTCTCACTGCTGAAGCCCCGCACGGTGGGGGATTCGCTGACGATCACCGTGGCATCGCTGATCCTCTGGCGCAGGCGCCGGTTGAGCCGTTCGGCCACCGCGGCGGCGCTCTGGTCGGCCCCGGGGCGCTCCTCGATCGGCTTGAGCCGCAGAAAGAAGATCCCCTTGTTGGGAGAGCTGTCGCCGAAGGAGCGGCCGGCATAGAAGTTGGCGAAGCGGATCAGAGGCTCCTGGTCCATCACCTCCCGCACCTGCTCCATCACCTGCTGGGTGCGGGGCAGGGCGATGCCGTCCTGGAGCAGCACCACGCCCCGCAGCTGGCCGCTGTCCTCCTGGGGGATGAAGGCCTTGGGCCGCTGCTCGAACGCCAGGCCCGTCAGCAGCAGACCGACCAGCAGGCCGGCCACCACGCGACGCCGCCAGCCCAGAACGCGGCTGAGCAGCCGGTCGTAGGGGCGCTCCAGACGCTCCAGGGCCCGCCGGGGCGGATCGATCCAGCGCAGCAGCCAGGCCGGCTCCCGGCGATCGGCATGCAGCAGCCGGCTGGCGGCCACCGGGGTGAAGGTGAGGGCGTTGAAGGTGGAGAACACGATCGTGCCGCCGATCGTCAGGGCGATGGGGGCGTAGAGACGGCCCAGGCTGCCCCCCAGGGTGAGCACCGGCAGGAACACCACGATCAGCACCAGGGAGGTGGCGATCACGGCGCCCCCCAGTTCCGCCATGGCTTCGCGGGCGGCCTCCAGGGGTGGGCGGCCGTTCTCCAGACGGCGGCCGATGTCCTCGCTGACCACGATGGCGTCGTCCACCACCAGTCCGCTGGCCAGCACCATGCCGAACAGGGTGAGGGTGTTGATCGAATCGCCGCTGAGCCGGAGCACGGCCAGCGAACCGATCAGGGCCACCGGCACCGCCGAGGCGCTGATCAGGGCCAGGCGGCTGTTCCCCAGCCCCAGCAGCAGCACCAGGAACACCAGCAGCACCGCCTCCCGCAGGCTCGCCGTGGTCCGGTCGATGCTGGTGCGGATCGAGGCCGCCTCGTCGACGATCACCTGGAGATCCACCCCCGGTGGAAAGCGGGGCCCCAGCTCCTGGAGGGCCTGGTCAATGCCCTGACTCACCTCCAGGGCGTTGCTGCCGTCCCGCTGGAAGATCCCCACGGCCACCGCCGTCTTGCCGGCCAGGTCGGTGGCGATCGATTCGTAGTTCTCGCTGCCCAGGCTGACCCGGCCCACATCCTTCAGCAGGGTGACGCCCCCGTTGGCGCTGCGGTCGACCACCAGGGACTCGAACTCCTGGGCGGTGCGCAGCCGTCCCTCCATGCGCAGCGGCAGGGTGACGAGCTGGTCGTCGGGGGAGGGGGCCACCCCGGCCTGGCCGAGGGCGGCCAGCACGTTCTGCTCCTCGAGGGCATCGCGCACCTCGCTGATGGTGAGATTGCGCTCCTCGAGCCGCAGCGGATCCAGCCACAGCCGGAAGGCGAGCGAACTGCCCCCGAACAGCCGCACCTCGCCGACGCCGGGCACCCGCTGCAGCCGGTCGCGGATCACCTGGTCCACCCAGCCGCTCAGGAAGGTGTCGTCGTAACGGTCGCGGCTGGCACTGAAGCTCAGCACCATCAGCAGGTCATCGGAGGTGCGCCGCACCTGCACCCCGAAGCGCGCCACCTGGGCGGGCAGCTGGCGGCTCACCACCGCCGCCTCGTTCTGGGTGTTGATCTGGTTGATCTCGGGGTTGCCCCCCTCGAAGCCGAGGGAGATGCTGCTGCCGTTGGCCGAGCTGGTGGATCGGATCGAATCCAGCCGCTCCAGGCCGTTGAACTGTTTCTCCAGCAGGGTGGTCACCCCCTGCTCCACCACCTCCGGACTGGCGCCCGGGTAGCTGGCGCTCACCGACACCCGGCCCGGGGCGATCGGAGGCAGGTTCTCGACCTTGAGGCCGGGCAGGCTGATCAGGCCGCCGAGGAGCACCAGCAGGCTCAGCACCAGCGTCAGCACCGGCCGGCGCAGGAAGGGGTCGGAGATCGACTTCACGGAAACGCCTGGGTGGGCACCGACCCTGATCGCCGACCGATCCTGGCAGGAGTGGGGGGCGCCCCGCGATCAGCGCAGGTCGCGCTTCAGAACGGCATAGAGGTAGTCCGGGGACTTGTAGCGGCTCGGCAGGCAGATGTGCAGTTGCTCCAGCCGGCTCCAGCAGACCGTGCGCTGGATCGCCTCCATCGTCCGGCCCTCCTTGAGCAGCAGCCGCATCGCCTTGCAGTACAGGGAGTATTTCGCCTCAAGCTCGCCGATCGTGGGGGGCTGACCCTGGACCTGGGGCATGGCGGAAGGGGGCACCCGGGTTTTGCAGGGGTGCCCGGCCACTCTACGAGCTGGCCAGTATCCCCTCGACGCCTGGGGTCCGGGCCGGAGGGCCATGGCCGAGGGTGGCGGCCTGGTCATCGCTGAGCCGGCCGGCCGCATGCAGCACGGCGGTGATGCGGGCGATGTCGAGCACGGCGTGGCAGCGGTAGCCCGCCCGGGTGAGCCGCTGGCGGGCGCTGGTGTCGGCCCGGCCGCCGTGGTCGATGAACACCACCACGTCCTCCACCTCCAGGCCGGAGCTTTCCAGCTTGGCGATTCCCTCGAGCACGCTGGTGCCGGTGATCAGGATGTCGTCCACCACCACCACCCGGTCGCCCTCCTCGAAATCGCCTTCGATCAGGCGGCGGGCCCCGTGGGCCTTCACCTCCTTGCGGGGGTAGAGCAGGGGCTTGTGCAGCTGCAGCGACAGCCCGGTGGCGGTGGGCAGGGAGCCGTAGGGAATGCCGGCGATGCGGTCGAAGACCAGCTCGCCGAGCTGGCCGGCGTAGGCATGCAGCACCCGGTGGAACAGGTTGGGATCGGAGATGATCTGGCGCAGGTCCACGTAGTAGTTGAAGACGGCGCCGGAGGCCTGCACGTAGTCGCCGAACAGCAGGCAGCCGATGTCGAACAGATCGAGGATCAGGCTGGCCATGGGGTCGCCCGAGGCCTCGCTGTCCGCCCCGGCCCCGGTCCCGGCGCTGCCCTCCGGGCGACGCTCCGGCAGCCACAGGCTGCAGGTCTCGCCCTGGTCCGGTGCCCGCCGCTCCAGCCAGCGGTCGCGGCGCTCACTGATCCGCTGCTTGAGGGCGGCGGCGCGGACGGCGATGTCGTCCTCCACCAGCAGGTTCTGGGGCAGGGGCATCAGCAGCCCGTCGGCGGCCGGACTCAACCCGGCCTCCAGCAGGGCGTCGAGCCGGTCCTCCTCGCCCCAGAGGCTGCGCAGGATCAGGAACCGCTCCGGGGCCTCCTGGCGCACCCGGGCCAGGATCGCCGGGTCACTGGTGCCCACCTCCAGCAGCAGCTGGTCGGGGGTGGCCCAGAGCTGGCATTCCCGCACGATGCGCAGGTAGAGGGGATCGCTCTCGTCGGGGTGGTGCTGCAGCACCCTGGCGGCCGCATTGGAGCTGTGGCAGGTGATCACCACCGCCTTGTCGGGATAGAGCAGGAACGGCGCGGCGATGTCCTGGCCGGCCAGGGGCGAAAGGGTGACGCCATCGGCGCCGAGTTCACGGAAAAGGTAATGGGCCAGTGCCGAGGAGCTGTTCAGGTCCCCGTGCTTGGTGTCGATGATCAGGGGGATGTCCAGCGGCACCAGCTCCCGCACCTCCCGCAGCAGTTCCAGTCCCACCGGGCCGAGGGCCTGGTAAAAGCCCAGGCTGGGCTTGTAGGCGCAGACGTGGTCGGCGGTGGCCTCCACCACCGCCTTGATCCAGTGGCGGGCCTGGGAGAGAAACGAGCGGCCGCCCATGCCGCGGCGATGGGCCCAGGCCTGCAGCATCTCCGGGTTGGGATCGAGGCCGGTGACCAGCAGCGACTGACGGGCGGCGATGGCGTCGGTGAGCTGGACGAAGAAGCCCATCGCGCAGGAGGTTGGTGCCCAAGGTGCTAAGGCGAGGGCCGGCGCCTGCGCGAGGGGGTGACACAGGACTTATTGATCCCCCTGCCCCAGCGGCTGTCTCAGCCCTGCAGTTCGGTGTATTCAGGGCTCCAGCGGCAGGCCTCCAGGCGTGCGATGGCGGCCTCGGCGGTGGCGGCCCGGCGGGCCAGTCCCTCCCGCACCGCCTGGATCGCCACCGCTTCGGCCACGGCCCGCGACACCGCCTGAACGGCCGAAAGGGGCGGCATCAGGGGAGCGTCGGGATCGGTCGCGGCCGGGATCACCCCGGCCAGGGCTTCAATGCTGGCATCGATCATGGCGTCGCTCACCTCCGTGGCCCCCACCGCCACGGCGCCGTAGCCCAGGCCCGGGAACACGAAGCAGTTGTTGCACTGACCGATCACCCGTTCGTTCGGAAGGCCGTCGCTGCCGGTGCCGACCACCGGCGGGAAGGGGCTGCCGGTGGCCACCAGGGCCTGGCCCCGGCTCCAGCGCAGCAGGTTCTCCGGGGTGATCTCCGCCAGGGGGGTGGGATTGGAGAGGGGCAGAACGATCGGCCGACCGCCGTCGGCGCAGAGGGCCTCCACCACCGCCTGATCGAAGGCCCCGGCGGCGGTGGAGGTGCCGATCAGCACCCCCGGCCGCACCGCCTCGATCACCGCCAGCAGGCCCGGGCCCGGCCCCTCGGCAGGGGCCGCCGCCCCGAAGCGTGCCGCCAGCGCCTCCGGTGCCTTGGCGAACGGCCGGGCGCCGCCGGAAAGGCCCGGGGTCCCGGTGTGGATCAGGCCGTCGCGGTCGATGAGCCAGAGGCGGTCGGCGGCCTCGGCGGCCGAGAGCCCCTGGCGCTGCAGCAGGCGCCAGAGCCGCTCGGCGATGCCGCAGCCGGCGCTGCCCGCCCCGAAGATCACGATCGGCTGGTCGGCCAGGCCTCGCCCGAGGCCCCGCAGGCCGGCCAGGATCGCCGCCGCGGCCACGCTGCTGGTGCCCTGGATGTCGTCGTTGAAGCTCGGCACCCGGTGCCGGTAGGCCTCCAGCACGGGGCGGGCGTGGGCGGCGCCGAAGTCCTCCCAGTGCACCAGGGCGCCGGGGCAGACCGCCTGCACGGCGGCAATGAAGCGGTCGAGGAAGGCGGTGTAGGCCTCCCCCTGCAGCCGGGGCCGGCGCAGGCCGGGATAGCAGGGGTCGGCCAGCAGTTCGGGCCGGTCGGTGCCCACATCAAGCATCACCGGCAGGCCCCGGGCCGGATCGAGTCCGGCGCAGAGGGTGTAGACCGCCAGCTTCCCCTGGCAGATCTGGATGCCCCCCACCCCCTGGTCGCCGATGCCGAGGATCCCCTGGGCGTCGGTGACCAGGAGCAGGTCCGGCGTCTGGCCGGAGGTGCCCCCGCAGGCCTGGGCCAGCAGCTCCTCGAGCCGCTCCTGCTGGGTTGCCGCCAGGTAGATCCCCTGGCTGGGGCTGCGGTAGGTGTGGCTGAAGTGCTGGATCGCCTGCCCCACCGTGGGGGTGTACACGATCGGCATCGCCAGCTCGATGTGGTCGGCGAGGAAGCGGTGGAAGAGGGTGACGTTCCGCTCCCTGAGGGTCTGGAGATAGGCGTAGCGCTCCAGGTCGCTGCCCATGGCGTGGAAGGCCAGGCGGCAGCGCTCCACCTGGGCCTCGATGGTCTCCACCTGCCAGGGGAGGAGGGCCTCCAGCCCCAGGTCCCGTCGCTCCGCCCGACTGAAGGCGGTGCCCTTGTTGAGCAGCGGATCATTGAGCAGCTCGGCGCCCCGGAGGGTGGTGCTCCGCTGGCGACGGGGTTCGGCGACCACGGCGTGCTCCTGGTTCCGCTGGTGCCCCCATCATCCACGGGCCCACGGGCCAGAGTGGTCGCCGCGGGAGCCGCGAGACCTTCAGGCGCTCCCGGCAGATCCTCCAGGCAGCCCCCCTGCAGCCCCCCGTGACGCCGCCATGAAGCCCCAATGAAGATCGTGCGCTACGAGGATCCGGCCGGCGCCATTCAGCTCGCCTGCCGCCATCCCGACGGCCGCCTGGAGCGCCTGGCGGGTGACCTGTTCGGTGCTCTGGAGCCCACGGGCGAGCCGGCCGCGGCCCGCAGGATCCTGGCCCCCCTGGAGCCGCGCGCGATCCTCTGCATCGGCCTCAACTACCGCCGCCATGCCGCCGAGACCGGCGCCGCGATCCCCACCTGGCCGGTGCTGTTCATGAAGGTGCCGGGGGCGGCGCAGCATCCGGAGGCGCCCATCACCCTGCCCACCACCCTGGCCAGCCACCAGGTGGACTACGAGGGGGAGCTCGCGGTGGTGATCGGCCGCACCTGCCGCAACGTGCCCCGCTCCGAGGCGCTGGGGGTGGTGCTGGGCTACACCTGCGCCAACGACGTCAGCGCCCGTGACTGGCAGAAGCGGCCCCAGCTCGGCGGCGGCCAGTGGTGCCGCGGCAAGAGCTTCGACACTTTCGCGCCCCTGGGCCCCTGCCTGGTGACCGCCGCGGCGATCCCCGATCCCCAGGCCCTCCGCCTCCAGACCCGCCTCAACGGCCAGACGGTGCAGGCGGCCAGCACCGCCGACATGATCTTCACCGTGGCGGAGATCATCGAATTCCTGAGCGCCAGCACCACCCTGCCGGCCGGCACCGTGATCCTCACCGGCACCCCCAGCGGCGTCGGCATGGCCGCCGATCCGCCCCGCTGGCTGCGCCGCGGCGATACGGTCGAGGTGGAGATTGAAGGCATCGGCGTGCTGCGCAATCCGGTGCTGGAGGAGTCCACCCCCCAGCCGGTCCGCTGAGGGCCGTTGCCCACCCCGCCCGATGAAGCTCTCCGTCGCCTGGACCTGCCAGCCCTCCAGGGCCGCCGGCTGCGGTGGCTATCGCCACTTCGCCCTGCTGGGCCAGCGGGGTAGGGGCCGGGAGCGCACCGTGGAGCTCCAGGCGGTGCTGGACCCCGGCTTCCGGCTGCTGGTGCCCCAGCGGGAGCTGCGCGACCGCGCCGCTTGGCTGCCCGGCTGGCAGCGCCTGCCCCGTCAGGAGGAACCGTCCGTAAACTTCGGCATCTCCACCGTCGACCTGTGACCTTCAACGGAACTCTGGAGGAACTCCAGTCGCTGCTCGAGGGCCTGGGCTGTTCCGGTCACTGGGTGCACGAGGGCGCCTTTGAGATGCTCGTCATCGAGGACGGTGAATCGAATCTGCGCCTCAACTGGTGGCCCGGCACCGGCACCCTGATGCTGGTGGGGGATCCGGCCCAGCGCGGCGAGCTGGAGGGACGGTTGAAGGAGGCCCTGGCCGCCCGCGCCTGAGCGCCGCCCCCACCGGGTTCAGTCCTTGACCAACAGCTCCGTGGTGCCGCTGCGGCGCAGCAGGTCGCCCAGCACCAGCAGGTCGTTGCCGTGGATCAGGCCGATGCAGCCGTCGGTGCCGCTGCCCCTCCCCCGGCCGGCGCTGGGGTCGTGGTGGATCCCCAGGCCGCGCCGGTCGGTGGGGAACGCCGGCTCCAGGCCGATCCACAGGAAACGGCCGAGCTCCACGTCATCGGTGGGCGCGACGGGGGTGATCTCGGTGACGGCATAGCGCCCCCGCGGCAATGGGGCCTTGCTGCCCAGGCGATGGCGGTCGGCCTCCTGGCGTCGCATCCGGCCCACCAGGGCCTCGTAGGACCGCGCCGGCTGGCCCGGCAGCAGCAGTTGCAGTTCCCAGATCGGATCGCCGGTGACGGGCAGCTGGCGCTCGGTGCGCACCAGCACCATCCGGCCGCCACCGGCGGCCACGGCCTGGGCGGCCCGGGCCGATGGGGCGGGAGCAACCAGGACCAGGCCCAGGGCCCAGGCGATGACCAGCGGGAGCTGGCCGGAGGAGCGCTTCATGGACAGCACGGGACCAGCGCCCGTGTTACTGCCCGGGCGCGGGTGCCACAAGGGCGGGGGTGCCGGTCGCCGCGGGATCAGGCCCGTTCGTCCCCGTCCCGGCTGATCGTCACCAGCGCCGGGGCGAACAGAAACACCGTGTCCCCCAGCCGCTCGGACTGACCGTCCAGGGCGAAGACGCCGCCGGAGACGAAATCGATCGTGCGCTGGGCCTCCTCCGGTGCCATGGCACTGAGATGCAGCACCACCGTCTTGAACTGCTGCACCGCCAGCACCGCCTCCACGGCCTCCTCGAAGCGGCCCGGTGTCATCACCACCACCTCGTGAAACCAGGTGCCGAACGGGGTCTCCATCCTTCCAGGTTGCCGCAGTCCGTCTCTCCCAGCCAGCGGAACGGCGTGAGCCTCCGGTGAGAACCGGCTCAGGGGACGAGGGCGATGGCGTCGATCTCCACCCGGGCGCCCCTGGGCAGGGCCGCCACCTGCACACAGGCCCGGGCCGGCGCGACGCCCTCGCTGAAGAGACCGGCGTAGAGGGCATTCACCCGGGCGAAATCGCCGAGGTCGGCCAGGTACACCGTGGTGCGCACCACATGGTCCGGGCGGCAGCCGGCGGCCGCCAGCACCGCCTGAAGATTGCTCAGCACCTGGCGGGTCTCGGCCTCCACGTCGCCCTCTCCCACCAGCACCCCGCTCACCGGGTCGAGGGCGATCTGGCCGGAGCAGTAGAGGACCCCGCCGGCGAGCACGGCCTGGTTGTAGGGGCCGACCGGGGCGGGGGCGTCCGGGGTGTTGACCGGATGAGACAGGGGGCTGTGCCTTTGGTCACCTCCGCCGGCGCTGGAACTCATGACGGGTAAAAATGCGGGACTGGGATCTTATGGCCTACTCCAACACCATCACCACGCCGTCCACCGCAACCGCCACGGCCCGCACCCCCGGGGACGGGGCCGGGCCCGGCGCCCATGTGCGCATCGAGGACCTCTGGTACCGCTACCCGGGCCGGGACGTCGCCTCCTGGACCCTCCAGGGGATCGACCTCGTCCTCGGGGCCGGCGAGCTGGTGGGTCTGCTGGGCCCCTCCGGTTGCGGCAAGACCACCCTGCTGCGGCTGATCGCCGGCTTCGAGCGTCCCGGCCGCGGCCGCATCAGCATCGGCGGCCGGCAGGTGGCGGGTCCCGATCGCCTGTTGCCCCCCGAGCGGCGGGGCGTGGGCATGGTCTTCCAGGACGATGCCCTCTTTCCCCATCTCGATGCCTGGCGCAACGCCTGTTTCGGCCTGCGTCGCGGCCAGGACACCGCTCGCGTGGCCTGGCTGCTTGACCTGCTGGGTCTGGGCGGGCTGGAGCGCCGCTACCCCCACGAGCTTTCCGGCGGCCAGCGTCAGCGCCTGGCGATGGCCCGTGCCCTGGCTCCGTCGCCCTCGGTGGTGCTGCTCGATGAGCCCTTCTCCAATCTGGATGTGGAGGTGCGGCTGCGGCTGCGCAGCGAGCTGCCCGCCGTGCTGGCCCGCTGCGGCGCCAGTGGCCTGATGGTGACCCATGATCCGGAGGAGGCCCTGGCGATCTGCGACCGGGTGGGGGTGCTCCGCGACGGTGTGCTGCACCAGTGCGCCCCACCGCGGCAGCTGGTCGACCAGCCCGCCACCGCCTTCGTCGGCCAGTTCGTGCTCCAGTCCAACCTGTTGCCGGCCCGCTGGCGGGGCCGGCGGCTGCAGACCGCCCTCGGCGAGCTCGAGCCCCTCTCCGGCGGCGACGCGGGCTCCGGGGGATCGGCGGCCGTGGAGGTGATGGTCCGCCCCCAGGCCCTGGAGTTCCTGCCTGATGAGGAGGGATCCGCCTGGATCAGCGGCCGGGAGTTCCTCGGCCGCGAGTGGCTCTACCAGGTGCAGCTCGGGGAGCAGCGGCTGCGTTGGCGGGCCCCCCTGGAGGCCGACCATCCCCATGGCCGCCGCGGCCGGCTGCGGTTCCGCTCCGGCGAGTCGGCGCTGCTGTTCCCCGGGGGCCGGCCCCTGGTGACCCTGCCGCCGGGGCGTCGCGGGGAGGGCTTCAGCGCCCCGGACTGACCCTGGATGGCCGCCCATGCCGTCCTGCTCATCCCGTCCAGTCATTCTTGCTGCGGCGCAGGGCCGCCAATTCCTCCGCATCCGCCGCCCGCACGAACAGGTTGGTGCGGCGTTCCTCGCCGATGCTGCTGGGGATCGTGGGTCCGGCCTGGGCGCGGGTGAGCCGCACCGCGGCCAGCCGTTCGGCGATGGCTCCGTCCCCCGGCCGCTGGGCGGCCGCCCAGCGCAGGTTCCCCTCAGTGTACTCATGGGCGCACCACACCCTGGTCGTCTCCGGCAGGGCCGCCAGCCGCTGCAGGGAGTGGTGCATCTGCTCGGGGGTTCCTTCGAACAGCCGGCCGCAGCCGGCGGCGAACAGGGTGTCGCCGCAGAACAGCTCCCCCTGCAGGGGCAGGTGGAAGGCGATGTGGGCGCGGGTGTGGCCCGGCACCGCCAGCACCTCCACCGGCTGGCCCAGCAGGGTGAAGCGATCCCCGTCCGCCACCCCCCGGGTCTGGAAGGGGATCCGCTCCCGGTCGTCACGGGCCGCCACCACCTCGGCCCCGGGCCATTCCCGCAGCAGGGCGGGGGTGCCGCCGATGTGATCGCTGTGGTGGTGGGTGTGCAGCACGGCCACCAGAGCCAGCTGCCGCTGCCGCAGCCAGGCGATCGCCGGCTCCGCCACCGCCGGATCCACCAGCACCGCCCGCCGGCCGTCGTGGAGCACGAACAGGTAGTTGTCCCGCAGAACGGGCAGCAGCTCCACCTGCAGGGGTGAAGGGG
Source organism: Cyanobium sp. Copco_Reservoir_LC18 (assembly GCF_009834675.1). NCBI lineage: Bacteria > Bacillati > Cyanobacteriota > Cyanophyceae > Synechococcales > Prochlorococcaceae > Cyanobium > Cyanobium sp. Copco_Reservoir_LC18. The sequence continues at coordinate 109,076 of NZ_ASAC01000023.1, read as the reverse complement.
CCGGCGCCGGGAGTCCGTCGGCGATGGCGGCTTCGGCGTGATCCGGCATCGTTACAGTCCAGGTTGCTGCTGGCTTCCATGATCACCGCCAACCAGCGGTCCCCGATCACCGTCGCCCTGGCCAAGGGCGCCCTGCTGAAGGACTCGGTGCGCCGCTTCCAGGCGGCCGGCCTGGATTTCTCCGCCCTGCTGGAGGAGGACAACCGCCTGCTGATGGTGCCCAGCCGCTGCGGCACCGCCCGGGCCCTGCTGGTGCGCAACGCCGATGTGCCGGTCTATGTGGCCTATGGCCAGGCCCAGCTCGGGGTGGTGGGGTACGACGTGCTGCGGGAGCACCAGCTGCCGGTGGCCCAGCTGGTGGATCTGGGCTTCGGCGGCTGCCGCATGGCGGTGGCGGTGAAGGCCAGCAGCGGCTACCGCCGGGCCGCCGACCTGCCGGCCCACTGCCGGGTGGCGAGCAAGTTCACCCGTTGCGCCGAAGCCTTCTTCGAGCAGCTGGACCTGCCGGTGGAGCTGATCCACCTCACCGGGTCTGTGGAGCTCGGTCCGATCACGGGCATGTCCGAGGCGATCGTCGATCTGGTGGCCACCGGCCGCACCCTGCGGGACAACGGACTGGTGGCGATCGAGGATCTGTTCAGCAGCACCGCCCGGCTGATCGGCCACCCCCTGGCCCTGCGCCTCGACGACGGCACCCTCCAGGGCCTGGTGGAGCGGGTCGCCACCGCCCACAGGCCCGCCCCGGTGCCGTCCCGATGAGCCGCCTCGACCGCCAGCGGCTGCGGCGCCTGCTGCCCTACCTCGGCCGGGATCGCAAGCGGCTGCTGCTGTCCCTGCTGCTGCTGATTCCCCTGGCCCTGGCGGCCTCGGTGCAGCCGCTGCTGGTGGGCCAGGTGATCTCCAAGCTCCGGGGCGAGCCGGTGATGTCCTGGCTGGCGCCGCTGCCGGTGCCGACGGCCCTGCGGGTGCTGGTGGCGATGCTGCTGGCGGCGGTGCTGCTGCGCCTCTCCCTCCAGGGCACCCAGACCTACAACGTGCAGGTGGTGGGCCAGCGCCTCACCGCGCGCATCCGCGACGACCTGTTCCGCCATGCGATGGCCCTGTCGCTGCGCTTCCACGACCGCACCCCGGTGGGCAAGCTGCTCACCCGCCTCACCAGCGACGTCGACGCCCTGGCCGAGGTGTTCGGCAGCGGCGCGGTGGGGGTGCTCTCCGATCTGGTCACCCTGCTGGTGATCGGCCTCACCATGCTTTCCATCGAGTGGCGCCTGGGGCTGCTGCTGCTCGTCAGCCAGGTGCCCGTCACCCTCGGTGTGCTCTGGCTGCAGGGCCGTTACCGCAAGGCCAACTACCGGGTGCGGGAGGAGCTGGGCCAGCTCAACGCCGACCTGCAGGAGAACCTCCAGGGCCTGGAGGTGGTGCAGATGTTCCGCCGGGAGGCCGTCAACGGCGAGCGTTTCTCCCGCACCACCGACGCCTACCGCCGGGCGGTGACCGGCACGATCTTCTACGACAGCGCCATCTCCGCCTTCATCGAGTGGGTGGCCCTGGCGGCCGTCGCGCTGGTGCTGGCCCTCGGCGGTGCCATGGTCACCGGCGGGGCCATGGGCCTGGGCACCCTCACCACCTTCATCCTGTTCTCCCAGCGGGTGTTCGACCCCCTGCGCCAGCTGGCGGAGCGCTTCACCCAGATCCAGGGGGGCCTCACGGCGGTGGAGCGCATCGGCGAGCTGCTGGAGCAGCCGATCGAGATCGCCGACCTGCCCACCAGCCAGCGCAGCGCCGCCGCCCTGGTGTCGGGGGCGGAACGGTTCAGCCCGGGTGAGGTGGAGTTCGAGAACGTCTCCTTCGCCTACCGCCCCGACGACCCGATCCTCACCGATCTCTCCTTCCGCATCGCCCCCGGCGAGCACGTGGCGATCGTGGGTCCCACCGGATCCGGCAAGACCACCGTGATCCGCCTCCTCTGCCGGCTCTACGAACCCCAGCAGGGCACCATCCGCCTCGATGGCGTCGACATCCGCGAGCTGCCGATCGCCACCCTGCGCCGGCGCCTGGGGGTGGTGCTGCAGGACACGTTCCTGTTCAGCGGCAACGTGGCGGAGAACCTGCGCCTGGATGCGGCCATCAGCGATGCGGATCTGGAGCGCCTCTGCGCCGACCTCGGCCTCGGTCCCCTGCTGGCCCGGCTGGGGGATGGGCTGGCCTCGGAGCTGCGGGAGCGGGGCGGCAACCTCTCCTCCGGCGAGCGTCAGCTGCTGGCGGTGGCGCGGGTGGCGATCCGCGACCCGTCGGTGCTGGTGATGGACGAGGCCACGGCCTTCATGGATCCCTCCACCGAGGCCACCCTGCAGCGGGACCTCGACACCTTGCTCAGCGGCCGCACCGCCATCGTCATCGCCCACCGCCTGGCCACCGTCGAGGCCGCCGACCGGATCCTGGTGCTGCGCCGCGGCCGCCTGATCGAGGAGGGCAACCACCGGGAGCTGCGGGCCGTCGGCGGGCTCTACGCCCAGCTGGCGGAGCTGCAGGAGAAGGGACTGGCCACGCTCTGAGGCCCGGGCGGCTGGGTCGGCAGGGCCAGGTCGTCCGCCAGCCAGGCGTCGATCAGGGCCGCCAGCTCGCGGGGCTTCTCGACCATCGGCAGGTGGCCCAGCCCGGGAAGGATCGCCAGCTGGTGGTCGGGGCAGTAGCCGGCCAGGTGGCGCACGTAGCGGGGCTCCATCACCTGGTCGCGGCTGCCGGCGAGCCAGAGGCTGGGCACCGTGAGGGCGGCGGCCAGCCTGGGCAGCTGCCGCACGGCGCCCCGGTTGGTGCTGCAGGCCAGCAGCCCCCGGGCGGCGCGGTCGTCGGCCACCAGCGGGCTGCGGATTGCCTCCGTGCCCGGCAGACGGGCCAGCCAGGACGGCCGCCAGCGCAGGAAGGCGGCCCCACCTCGGCGCACCCGGGCGAAGGGGCGGGGCTGGAACACGCCGCCCCCCGCCGCGATCTGCACCAGGCCCCGCAGCTGCCCCCCCAGCAGGGGCGCCGCATGGAGGGCCACGCTGCCCCCCAGGGAATGGCCCAGCAGCACCACCGGTCGGCCGGCGGCCTCCCGCTGGACGGCCTCCGCCAGCCAGCGCCCGTAGCTGGCCAGGCTGGCCTGCAGCCCCCGGGGCCGGTCGCTGGTGCCGAATCCGGGCAGATCGGGGCACCACAGCGTCCAGCGGGGCGCCAGTTCCCGCTGGAGCGGGAGCCAGAGACGTCCCGCCAGCAACCAGCCGTGCACGCCCACCAGCAGGGGGGACACGGGCGTCACCGAGGCCGGGGCCGCCTGGGTCCGATCGGAGCCGGTGGAAGGGACGCCCAGAAGGGTTGCCGCGTCAAACCCCCACCCTGCCGCAGTCCGGCCGGCATCCGCCAGGATCTTCAGAACGCGTAGCCCTCTCGCCGTGCCCGGGACCCTTCCGCTGATGACCGACCTCTACGGGCCCGGGCACCGCCTCTGCGCCTGCCCCAACCCCAGCCTGGAGCTGGTGCTCAGCCAGGCCCGTCCGATCGATCTGATCGAGCTGGAGGCCCTCTGCGACGCGGTGGGCTGGAGCCGCCGTCCGTTGCGGCGCGTGCGCAAGGCCCTCCAGCACAGCCTGCTCCAGGTGGGGCTCTGGCGCCATGACGCCCGCCTGCCGCGGCTGGTGGGCTTCGCCCGCTGCACCGGCGACGGGGTGGTGGAGGCCACCGTCTGGGATGTGGCGGTCCACCCCCGCTACCAGGGGGCCGGCCTGGGCAAGGAGCTGATGGATTACGTGCTCGAGAAGCTGCGGGCCATGGGCATCGACCGGGTGAGCCTGTTCGCCGACCCCGACGTGGTGGGCTTCTATGCCGCTCAGGGCTGGGAGCTGGAGCCGTTGCAGCGCCGCTGCGCCTTCTGGTACGCCCCCTGAGGGGCGGGGCCGTAGTAGCGGGCTGCCAGCTGCTCCACCGGCGTGCCGCGGCGCCAGTCGCGCCGCAGGCGGGCGTTGGCCAGCATGGTCTGCCACACCCCCAGCCGCCGCCAGCGGCGGCCGTTGACCCGCAGGGCCGGGGCGAGGAGGGCGATCCTGGCCAGGGGCCGCAGCCGCTGCAGGAACTCCAGGTCCTCCATCAGGGGCAGCGGGGCGATGCCACCGGCGGCATCGTGCAGGCGCCGGGCCAGCAGCAGCCCCTGGTCGCCGTAGGGCAGCTGGCGCCAGCGGCTGCGCAGCGCCACCGCAAGCTCCACCAGGCGCAGGGCCGGATCGTCGCCGGCGATGCGCAGCCGGAAGGCCCAGGCGGTGGAGGCACCGCCGTCGATGGCGGCGGCCAGGGCCCCGGCCCATCCCGGCGGCAGGCGCACGTCCGCGTGCAGCAGCAGCAGCCACGGGGCCGTGCTGCGGTCCACCCCGGCGGCCAGCTGGCCGCCGCGGCCGCCCCCCTCGCGCAGCACCAGGGCGCCGGCCAGGGCGGCCAGCCGCGGGGTGCCGTCCCGGCTGCCCCCATCCACCACCAGCACCTCCCGCACCAGCGCCGGTGCCGTGGCCAGATCGGCCAGCAGCATCGGCAGGCCCCGGGCCTCGTTGAGGGCGGCGATCACCACGCTCAGGGGCGGGCTCATCGCCAGCGGTCCAGGTCGGCGGGGCGGTCGAGATCGTGGCGCTCCGCCAGCAGGGCCGTGCCCAGGCCCGCCTTCCGGGCCAGCTGCAGGGTCTGCTCCAGCACCCGGTCGCTGCCCCAGTCGATGCCGGCGAACACCTGGGGCGTCGCCCGGCGGCGGCCGATCAGCCAGTAGCCCCCGTCGCCGGCGGGACCCAGCACCAGCTCACTGTGCTCCAGCGCCCGGAAGGCCGCCAGCAGGTCGTCGGCCGCCAGCTCCGGCAGATCGCTGCCGATCAGCACCACCGCGGCCGCCCCCTCCCGCCAGCCGCGCCGCATCTGGCGCTGCATCCGCAGCCCCAGGCTGCCCGGACCCTGGTCCACCACCCGGTCGACACCGAGCCGGCGTCCCCAGCGGTCCGCGGCCCCGGGGCCAAGGCCGCTGGTGGCCAGCACCAGCCGCAGGCCAGCCATCCCGCGGCGGGCATCGGCGGCGGCGGCCAGCCCGTGCTGGGTGAGGCGGGCCTGGATCGCGGCCGCCCGCCCCGTCCCCACGCCGGGGACAAGGCGGCTCTTGCAACGACCCGGCGCCGGCCAGCGGGCCAGCATCACCAGCTGGGGCGGCCCGGTTCCCCGGTCCCTCGGCGGTCTCAACCCTCGCGCGGCAGTTCGGCGGGACGCACGGTCAGGTTCTGGCGGGTGCCGTTGCGCTGCACGGTGATCGTCAGCGGCTCGCCCACCTTGCCCCGGTCGACGGCCAGCTGCACCTCCGAAGCGTTCTTCACCGCCTTGTCGCCGACCTTCTCGATCAGGTCGCAGGGTTTGAGGCCGCCCCGGGCCGCCGGGCTGTTGTCCATCACCTCGACCACCACCACCCCGTTCACCTCGGGCAGGCGGCACTCGTTGGTGGTGGCGTTGATCTCCTTGGCCAGCTGGGGGGTGAGGGCCTGCAGGCGCACGCCGATGTAGGGGTGGCTGGCGTAGCCGCGCTCGAGGATCTGGGCGGCGATCTGGCGCGCCGTGTTGATCGGGATCGCGAAGCTCAGGCCCGCCCCGGGTGCCTGGCGGATGGCGGTGTTGATGCCGATCACCTGGCCCCGGTCGTTGATCAGCGGCCCGCCGCTGTTGCCGGGGTTCACGGCCGCGTCGGTCTGGATGTAGGGCACGCGCTGGCCCTCACCCACGGCGTTGGTGCGCTGGATGGCGCTGATGATCCCCGCCGTCACCGTGTTGTCGAGGCCGAGGGGGTTGCCGATGGCGATCGCCCATTCCCCCGGCCGCACCTTGTTGGAGTCACCCAGGGTGGCGACCGGCAGCTTGGAGGCCACCACCTTCACCACCGCCACGTCGGTGAGGGGATCGGCCCCCAGCACCTTGCCGGTGAAGCTGCGCCCGTCGGGGAGGGTGACGCTCACCTCGCTGGCGCCCTCCACCACGTGGGCGTTGGTGAGCAGCACCCCGTCGGAGCGGGTGATGAAGCCCGACCCCTGGCCCTGCTGCTGCTGGATGGCGGGCCCGCGGCCGAAGATGCCCCCGAGGGGATTCACGGTGCGCTTGACCGTGTCGATGCGCACCACCGCCGGACCGGCCTTCTCGACGGCATCGACGATCACCGAGCTGCTGGGTTGCAGGGAGGGACCGGGCGCCGCATCGCTGATGGGGGGCTGCTCGGGCTGGCGCACCCCTGGCAGGGCCAGTCGGGTGCCGGTGCAGGAGGTCAGCAGGCCTGCCGTGGCCGCCAGCAGGGTGAGGCGTGACAGGAAACGGGGCTGGACCATCGGAGGTGGGCGGTCGGCGCTGAGGGAGTCATTAAAGACGAACCTCCGGGCCTGGGATGCCTATATTCGACCATCGCGTCGTGGGCTCCTGGTGCAGCAGGGTGATCAGCTGTGGCACCGGGTGAGCCAGGATCTTCAGGGCAGGCTCAGCAAGCCCACCTACGAGACCTGGATCCGCCAGGCCCGTTGCCGCGACTACGCCGACGGCCTGCTGCGTCTGGAGGCCCCCAACAGCTTCGCCTGCGGCTGGCTGCGCAAGAACTACCTGGTGATGATCGCCGCGGTGGCCAGCGAGCATGCCGGCCGGCAGGTGCGGGTGGAGGTGGCGGTGGCCCCCGATGCCGAACCCCTGGGCGGGCCCCCGGACCTGGTGGGTGAGAACGGCGCCGGCTCGCCCCCGGCTCCACCGGCCGCGGCCCCCGAGCGGCCCCAGGGTTCCCCAGCGGGCTCGGCCACCCCTGCCCGGCCCCTGCCCGTCCAGCAGCGCCCCGGGGCGGGCCTCAACACCCGCTACGTGTTCAACCGCTTCGTGGTGGGGGCCAACAGCCGCATGGCCCATGCCGCCTCCCTGGCGGTGGCCGAGGCGCCGGGCCGGGAGTTCAACCCCCTGTTCATCTGCGGCGGGGTGGGGCTGGGCAAGACCCACCTGATGCAGGCCATCGGCCACTACCGGCTGGAGATCGACCCGGAGGCGCGGGTGTTCTACGTGAGCACCGAGACCTTCACCAACGACCTGATCCAGGCCATCCGCAAGGACGGCATGCAGGCCTTCCGGGATCGCTACCGGGCCGCCGACCTGATCCTTGTGGACGACATCCAGTTCATCGAGGGCAAGGAGTACACCCAGGAGGAGTTCTTCCACACCTTCAACGCCCTGCATGAGGCGGGCCGCCAGATCGTGATCGCCAGCGACCGGCCCCCCAGCCAGATCCCCCGGCTGCAGGAGCGGCTGATCTCCCGCTTCTCGATGGGGCTGATCGCCGACATCCAGATCCCCGATCTGGAGACCCGCATGGCGATCCTGCACAAGAAGGCGGAGGCCGAGCATGTGGCCCTGCCCCGGGAGCTGATCCAGTACATCGCCGGGCGCTTCACCTCCAACATCCGCGAACTCGAGGGCGCCCTCACCCGGGCGGTGGCCTTCGCCTCGATCACGGGTCTGCCGATGACCGTGGAATCGCTCGCCCCGATGCTCGATCCGGTGGGTAACGAGGTGGCGGTCACCCCCCAGCAGGTGCTGGAGAAGGTGGCCGAGGTGTTCGAGGTGCGCATCGAGGAGATGCTCAGCCCCAGCCGCAAGCGGGCCGTGAGCCAGTCACGCCAGGTGGGCATGTACCTGATGCGCCAGAACACGAATCTGTCGCTGCCGCGCATCGGCGAAGCCTTCGGCGGCAAGGATCACTCCACCGTGATGTACGCGGTGGAGCAGGTGGAGAAGAAGCTCAGCAGCGATCCCGCCCTGGCGCGGCGGGTGCAGCAGGTGCGGGACCTGCTGCAGATCGCCTGCCGCCAGCGGCGCTGAGGCTCAGCCCGCGCCGGTGAGCGGCCGGGCCGGATCCAGCCCTTCCACTTCGCCGTGGAACACCCGGCTGGCAATGATGTCCTCGGCCTCGATCGTCATCAGGTCGGTCTTGGAGAGGGCCCGCCCCATGCCGCTGAACAGGCGGTTGGCCTGGCGCATGCGGGCCCGGTCGATGGCGTTGCGGATCGAGCGGGCATTGGCGAAGAAGGGCAGCTGCATGCGGCGCTGGATGTACTCGGCGAAGGCGGCGGCGGCCTCGGGGCTGAAGCGGTAGTTCTCGGCCGCCAGGATCAGCTGGGCGATCGCCAGCAGCTCGCTGGCGGAGTAGTCGGGGAAGTCGATGTGGTTGGCCACCCGCGAGGAGAGGCCCGGATTGCTCTGGTAGAAGACGTCCATCCGCTCCTTGTAGCCGGCGAAGATCACCACCAGGTCATTGCGGTTGTTCTCCATCACCTGCAGCAGGATCTCGATCGCTTCGGCGCCGTAGTCCCGCTCGTTCTCGGGCCGGTAGAGGTAGTAGGCCTCGTCGATGAACAGCACGCCGCCCATGGCCTTCTTGAGCATCTCCCGGGTCTTGGGGGCGGTGTGGCCGATGTACTGGCCCACCAGATCGTCGCGGGTGGCCGTCACCACATGGCCCTTGCGGACATAGCCGAGCCCGTGCAGGATCTTCGACATCCGCTCCGCCACCGTCGTCTTGCCGGTGCCGGGCCGGCCGGTGAACGACATGTGCAGGCTGGGGGGGGCCGTGTCCAGGCCCACCTGGGTGCGGGCCCGGTTGATCACCAGCAGGGCGGCGATCTCCCGGATGCGGGCCTTCACCGGCCGCAGACCGATCAGTTCCCGGTCGAGCTGGTCAAGCACCTCCTTGATGCCGGCGGCGTCGTAGGCCGCCCGCAGATCCACCAGCCGCGACTCCTGCGGCGCGTCCCCGTCGTCTCCGTCGGGAGCGGCGCCCTCAGAGGAGACCATCGATCGCCCGCGCGAAGGTTTCCTCCGGCTCGCCGATGGGGTCCTCGTCGGCTTCGGCCCGCACAGTGAGGTTCACGTAGGTGCGGCCGAAGCTGATGTCCGGGAAGCGACCCTCCTGCTCCGAGAGCCCGTTGAGGCGCTCCAGGAAGACGCGGGTGCGTTCGTAGTCGTCGAACTCGATGCGGCGCTCGAGCCGATCGGGGCGGGGCCGTCGGGTCCAGGGCTGATCCATGGGTCCGACCCTAGATCAGCCCGGATCGTCGAGGCAGTCGGTGCGGGCCACGCACAGGCGTGCGGCCCAGGCGGTGGCATGGGCCCGGTTGGCCGCCTGTTCCGCCGGCGACTCGGTGCTGAGTGGATGGGGGAAGGTGCCGGCGATGGCCGCGTTGGTGACGCAGAACATCGCCTTCTGGAAACTCATGCAGATCTTCACCCGCATGTCCCCGCCGCCGCGGATGCCGGCCAGGTAGCGGTGGCGCAGCCGTTCGGGGAGGTGGCGGTACATGTCCTGCATCAGCAGGCTGGGGGGGATGCCCGATCCCATGGTGGGCAGCGGGTCGGCGTAGAGGGCGCCGTACATGAACTGGGCCTGGTCGGGGGAGATCTGCTGGGCCTGGGCGTTGAAGGACACCGTGCCGAGGAACGGGGTGCCGCGCAGGAACACCGCCTCCACATAGGGCACGGCCACATCCCCCAGGAAGGTGAGACCGGCCTCGGGGGGCAGCACCCAGAAGGAGCTGCCGGCGATCTCCACCGCATAGGTGATCGGCGCCGCCGCCGCCGCCACCAGGCCCTCCTTGATGAACGTGACCACCGCGGCGATCGAATCCACGCGCCCGTCCCGCTCGGCCCGGGCCAGATCGAGGAACAGATCGCTCATCACCCGCCAGAACTGGCCCAGGGCATGGGTGGTGGCGGCCGAACGGATCAGTTCCGTGAGGAACTGGGGGAAGAGCGGATGGAGCACCGCCAGCAGGGGGTCGCGCCGGGTCTTGCGGGCGACGATGGCGGCGCAGTTGGCCGCGAACGCCTCGCTGTCGAAATAGGCATCGAGGCCGCCGGTGCCGTGCCAGAACATCGCCTTCTGGCAATACTCCGCGTACTCGAAGTTGATCCGGTCGTGCAGCAGGTGGCGCCAGATCTTCGCCGGGCTGAGGTCGCCGTCGAGGAAGCGGAACACCGGGAAGGGATTGAGGAACTGCTTCTCGGCCTGGTGGATGAGATTGATGCTGTAGGCATCCAGCACCTCGCCGTAGCTCTCCAGCACGTCCACCACCTGGAGCAGGTGATCGGGGGATTCGGCCAGCAGGGTGTGACCGGCCAGCAGCGTTTCCACCAGATCGCCGCTGGTGGGGCGGCCCCCGGCGAAGGTGAGGGGCGGCTTGGGGGAGCGGGGGATCGGTTTCATGACAGCAGCCCTCCGCCCTGCAGGGCCGCCACCAGCGCCGGCAGCTGGGCCATGGCGGTGGTGGCCTGTTCGCTGAGGCGGCCCAGGCCGAAGGGCAGCACCCCCACGGCCACCACGCCGCTGGCCAGGGCCAGGGCGGGCAGGGTCTCCCGCAGGGCCACCGCCGGCAGCCGCACCTCCAGGCGGGAGTCCGCCACCGCATCACCGCTGGGCGGGGTCACCGCCAGGCGGCCGAAGAAGGCCCGGTTGACGAGCAGCAGGAAGTACACCGCCGTGAGGCCTGATCCCACCATGCACAGCAGGGTGGCCACCGGGAAGGCGGCCAGGCTGCCGCGGAACACCAGGAATTCGGAGATGAAGCCGGCCATGCCGGGCATGCCGGCGCTGGCCATCACCCCCAGGATCATCAGGGTGCCGGTGAACGGCAGGCCCCGCTCGGGGTTGAGCAGGCCCCGCAGCACCTCCAGGTCCCGGGTGCGGGTCTTGCGGTAGACGATGCCCACCAGCAGGAACAGCAGGGCGGAGATCAGCCCGTGGCTGACCATCTGGAAGACGGCCCCCAGCAGGCTGACCGGGGTGGCGGCCGCCGCCGCCAGCAGGATGTAGCCCATGTGGCCCACCGAGCTGTAGGCCACCATCCGCTTCATGTCCCGCTGGGCGATGGCCGCCAGGGAGCCGTACAGCACCGACACCGCCGCCCAGCCCGCCAGCCACGGGGCGAGCAGGGCCCAGGCCTCGGGGAACATTCCCAGGCAGAAGCGCAGCAGGCCGTAGGTGCCCAGCTTCAGCAGCACCCCCGCCAGCAGCACCGACACGGGGGTGGAGGCCTCGGTGTGGGCGTCGGGCAGCCAGGTGTGGAACGGCACCAGGGGGATCTTGATGGCGAAGCCGATCAGCAGCGCCCCCAGCAGCGCCAGCTGGGTGCCCATGCCCAGCTGGGCGGTGGTGACGGGGTTGATGCTGAAATCCGCCTGGCCGGTGAACAGGGAGAGGCCCAGGAAGGCGCCCAGGATCAGCACCCCGGAGACGGCCGTGAAGAGCAGGAACTTGGTGGCGGCGTAGCCCCGGTTGGCGCCGCCCCAGATGGAGATCAGCAGCCAGAGGGGAATCAGCTCCAGCTCATAGAAGAGGAAGAACAGCAGCAGGTTTTCGGAAAGGAACGCCCCGTTGACCGCCCCGCTGATCGTCAGCAGCAGGGCGAAGTAGAGCCGGGGGCGCTGGCTGAGGTCGCGGGTGCAGATGCCCGACACCAGGGTGAGGCCGGCGTTCACCAGCACCAGGGGCATGGCCAGGCCATCGACGCCCAGGCGGTAGTCGAGGCCGATGCTGTCGACCCAGGCGAAGGACTCCTGCAGCTGCAGGCCGGCCTGGCCGGGGTCGAAGGCCAGCAGCACCCGCAGGCTCCAGAGCAGCTGCAGCCCCAGCAGGGCCAGGGCGGCGCGGCGGATGCGCTCGGTGGCCAGCTCGCCCGGCCAGCAGAGCAGGCCGAGGGCGCCGAAGAAGGGAATCAGCAGCAGGGCGCTCAGCATCGTGCGATCAGCCCCCCAGCCAGGAGAGGCTGCCGACCAGCAGCACGATCGCGGCCACCACGGTGAAGACGTAGGTCTGCAGCCGGCCGCTCACCCCCAGTTTGAGGCTTTCGGCCGAGCCCATCGAGACCGCGGCGATGCGGTTGACCATGCCGTTGACCACCAGCTGGTCGAAGCCGTTGGTGATCCGGGCCAGGCCGGCCACGAAGGCCACGATCGTGGCCCGGTAGATGCGGTCGGTGTAGAAGTCGAAGGCCAGCAGGTCCTGCAGGACCCGCAGGGGCCGCAGCACCGAGCGGGACCAGAAGGTGTCCAGCGGCACCAGGCTGCCCACCAGCAGGCCGCCCAGGCCGCTGCCCACCAGGACCAGGGCGGTGCCGCCCGAGAAGGCGCCGATGCCGGGAACCCGGTCGATGCGGGCCATCACCAGCGGTGTCACCAGCACCAGCACCGCGACCGTGACCATGGGCAGGGCCATCAGCCAGTTCACCTCCGGGGTCCGCCGGGTCTTGGGGTGGGGCGCACCCAGGAACACCTGGCGGTAGACCCGGGTGAGGTTGAGGGCCGTCAGGGCGTTGGTGAGCAGCACCACGGCGGCGAAGAAGGGGGCCCGCGAGCCCAGGCCCTCGAGCATCAGGCCGAAGCTCCAGAAGCAGCCCAGGGGCAGCAGGCCGGTGAGGCCCGCGGCCCCCACCAGGAAGCCGGTGGTGGTGGCGGGCATGCGGGTGCCGAGGCCGCCCAGTTCGGTGAGGTCCTGGCAGTTGGTGGTGGCGATCACGCTGCCGACGCTCATGAACAGCACGGCCTTGGCCAGAGCATGGGAGAAAAGCAGCAGCAGGGCGATGAAGGGCTGCTGCAGGGCGATGGCGATGAACACCAGCCCCAGGTAGGAGGTGGTGGAGTAGGAGCAGGCCCGCTTCAGGTCGACCTGGGAAATGGCCACCAGGGCGCCGCCCAGGGCACTGATGGTGCCCACCGCCAGCAGCACGTCGATGGCCACCGGCGAGATCAGCAGCAGCGGCATCACCTTGAGGAGCACCACGGCGCCGCAGGTCACCACCACGGAATTGCGCAGGATCGAGGCCGGATTCGGCCCCTCCATCGCCTCATCGAGCCAGAGGTGCATCGGGAACTGGGCGCACTTGCCCATCGGTCCGGCGATCAGGGCCAGGCCCAGCAGGGTGGCCCCGAGGGCCGGCAGGGTCCCGTTGGCCGCCCAGGCGTAGAGGTCGTTGAACTCCAGCGATCCGGCCCAGGCCGACAGGGTCACCACCCCCATCAGCAGCAGCACATCCCCCACCCGCTTGGTGAGGAAGGCATCGCGGGCGGCGGTCACCACCAGGGGCTGGGCGTACCAGAAGCCCACCAGCAGGTAGGTGGAGAGGGTGAGCATCTCCAGCAGGAAATAGCTCATGAACAGGTTGCTGCTCAGGACCACCCCGGCCATGGCGCCCTCGAAGAAGCCCACCAGGGCATAGAAGCGGGCCAGCGACCATTCCTTGTCGAGATAGCCGAGGGCGAACACCTGCCCCACCAGGCTCAGGCCGGTCACCAGCTCCAGGGCCGCCAGGTTGGTGAGGGACAGATCGAAGCCGATGCGCAGATCCAGATCGGCGGCCGAGAACCAGGCGATGTCGAGGTGCTGGGGGCCCAGGGCCAGCACGGCCCGCAGCACCAGGCTGCCGTGCAGCACCGCCAGCAGGGTGACGAGCAGGTTGAGATAGGCGGCCGGACGGGGACCATTGCGCTTCACCCAGCCCGCCGCCCAGGGCAGCGACAGGAGCATGCCGCTGAACCCGTAAAGGGGAATCAGCCAGCTGAGCTGGATCGACAGGGGAAGGGGGTCCGGCAAAGGGGGAGAGACGTCAGAAGGTGGCCCGTTGCAGGGCCCTGGACGGGACGGCGGCAAGGCTGCCGATCCAGGCCGCCAGATCCTCCCCATGCTGCTGTTCTTCGTCCCGCAGGGCACGGAAGAAGGACGCATTGTTGCCATCGCCGATCAGCAGGCAGAAGCGCATCGCTTCGCCGTAGTGCTGGATCAGGTCCTCCTCGAGGACGGCATTGAGGCGCAGCAGACCCTCCAGGTCGGCGGCGTGGGCGACCGGCCGCAGCTGGGAGGCGGCGGGGGCCACCCCCAGCTGGAGCATGCGCTGCACCAGCCGTTCCGCGTGCCGCATCTCCTCGACGGTCTCCTGGCGGAACCGTTCGGCGGCAGCGGTATCGCCCCAGAGCTCCACGAGGGAGGCCTGGGTCATGTATTGCTGCACGGCGGACAGCTCCAGACTCAACGCGCGGCCCAGGTAGCCGAGGACGCGCGGATGGGCGGCGTCCATGGGGATCAGCCCCTGCGGCCGACGCCGGAGGCCGCCAGGGCCGGCTCCACCTCGCTGTGGGGGCGGGCAATGATGTGGGCCGCCACCAGGCCGTCGCCGACCCGCTCGCAGGCATCGGCGCCGGCCCTTACGGCGGCGTTCACGGCGCCGGTCTCACCGCGCACCATGACGGTGACGTAGCCGCCACCGACGAACTCGCGGGCGATCAGGGTGACTTCCGCGGCCTTGGTCATGGCGTCAGCCGCCTCGATCGCCGGCACCAGGCCCCGGGTTTCGATCAGACCGAGGGCGATGCCGTGGATGGTGGGGGCCATGGAGGGGGTACGGGGAGTGGGGGTCGAAGGGGGGGTGCCGGCACCGCCGCTGCCGCGGCGGCTGGGGCTCGAGGCGCTGGAGCGCTGGCTGGTCGCCGTGGCGGCCTTGGCGGTGGTCCGGCGCGGCTGCCGGGTCGCCGGGCTGGAGCGGGCCGCCCGTGGGGCCCTGGTGGCCGCCACCGGCTTGGGATCCGCCGGCTTGGCCGCTGCCGGCTTGGTCACCGCCGCCGGTGGCAGGGCCGGTGGGCTGCCGCCTCCGGCCGCCCCCCCGACCGCCGCTGCAGGGGCGGAAGCTGGCGCTGCCGCCGGGGGGGCCGGTGTGACGGTGGCGTCGGGACCGGAGCGGGGGGTGCGGCTGGCCATGGGACGGGCGGGGGGAGGAGGAACTGGCGGGGCGGCGATGGGAGGGGCGCTTACCCGTCCGGTTCCCAGAAGTCGATGATGCCGCCGATGGTGAGATCGGTGTGCGTCTCGGGGTTGCCGCAGGCGAAGCGGGCGGCCGAGCCGCTGGCGGTGAAGACCCAGTTGCCGGGGGAGGCCCCGACCGGATCGACGGCGACGCTGAGCTTGCCCTTGGAGCTGCGCAGCACCCGCAGGTTCCAGTGCTCGAGGCCGGGCACCCGCTGGGTGCAGACCAGGGAGCCGGTGACCTGCATGATCTCCATCAGGCCTTGCCTCCCTCGGGATCCCAGTGGTCGATGATCCCCACGATCGTGAGGTCGCTCGGATACGACTTGCTGCCCGCCGCCTCGCGGGCGGCGGAACTGCCGACGCAGATCACCCAGTCGCCCGGGATGCAGCCCACCGCGTCGACGGCCACCTTCTGGGTGCTGCCGTCCTGGACCACCTGCAGGTGCTTGTGCTCGAAATCGGGGATGCGGTTGGTGGAGACCAGGGGTTTGACCACCTTGCAGATCAACATGGTCAGTGTCCTCCTGCGGTGGTGAGGCTGATGGTGGAACCTACCGCCTCGGCGGGCGCGTGGCGCTCCTGATCGCGCACGGTGAGCAGGGCATGGAGCAGGCCCTGGGCGAACAGGTCGGAATAGCGGTTCTCGATCGCCTCCTGAACCCGGCGGGCGTGGCGCACGGCCCGCTCCCGGGCGCCGGGCACCTTGCCGTTGTAGTCGAAGCGCACCACCACGGGCACCGGCAGGCCCCGGGAGACGTTGAGGCCCTTGAAGATCTTCACCCCCACGTCCATGTCGGGGGCGCCCTCCTCGACCGTGTCCATGTAGGCGAAGTAGGTGAGGTTGCGCAGGTGGATCTCCTTGAAGCCGATGCCCACGCCGATGAAGCGCTCGGCATGGCCCGCATCGGCGTAGTGGCCGTCGTGGTACTGGCGGACGTAGTCGATCTGGGAGATGTTGTGCTCCAGCAGCCGGGCGATCAGCCGCACCATGCCCGGGTCGGGGGCGGAGGCCGCCGCGGCCTCCGCCAGTTCGGCGATCCGGCGCCGGGCCTGCTCGGGAGCCAGATGGCGGGTGGCCTCGTACACCGTGGCGGCATCAAGCCACTGATCCAGGCGGGTGCTGCCGTCCATGCCCGGCACGTGCACCCGGATGGCGTCGGTGTCGGTGTCGATCCCCAGCAGCAGCAGGTCGACGGAGGCGCCGCAGCAGAAGCTGTTCTCCACGGCCTGCTGGAACTCCATCAGCCGCTGGCGGCCGCAGCTGGCCGCCAGGGCGTCGTCGCTGCCGTGGGCGGCGCAACCCTCGTGGCTCGGGTCAAGGGAACTGAAGTGGTACAGCACCACCTTCAGGTAGCGCGTGTCCTCGTGGGCAGGATTGGGGACGCCCTCCCGGTAGCGGCGGTGCTCGGTCTTGACCCAGCGGTTGACCGTGTTCTCCACATCGAACAGGGCCCCGGCATGGGGACGGCGCCGCACCGAACTGAAGGGCAGGCGCAGGGCGAAGGCGATGGCATGGGCCAGGCGGCCATCGGCGCAGGGGGTCACATCCAGCAGGTGGAAGCCGCAGGAGAGCAGGAAGGCGTTGAAGTCCTCGGCGGCGGCGCTGCCGGGCTGGCCATGGAGCGGATCGTCGCGGAAGAAGCCGTCGCTAGTCTGTTCGTAGGTCTCGAAGACGCACCAGGCGAACAGGCTGCGCATGTCGAGCTGGCTGACCCAGGCCTTCTCCAGGATCGGCAGGGGCAGGCTGAAGCCCAGCTCCGCCTGGGCCAGGGCCTGGGCCCGCTCGACGAAGTCATCCTCGTGCTGCAGGCCGGAGAGCCGCTTGAGCACGGGCACGATCCGGTCGAAGGCGTCCTTGACGCCCCGGTCGTAGCTCTCCAGGGCGGCGTTGGCCGCGTGGTCGGTGAGCGGATGGGCGCTGCCGGTGGTTCCCTGGCCGAGCCGCACCGCCGCCAGGCGCCGGGAGAGGTCGGCGCCGGAGGGGGCATCGGGGCGGCGCCGGGGGGCTCTCGGAGCGAGGGGACGGATCGTGGGGGCCGGGCGGCGGGGCATCAGGGGTTCAGCCGCGGGCTCCGCCGGAGACCGTGATCAGGGAGCCGGCGCTGGTGCTGCCGCTGGATCCGGTGATCTTGTTGGTGGGCTCGGGCACCGCCTCGTTGCGCTTGTTCTGGAAGCCGGGCATGGCCGACATCGGGCCGACGCGGCTGGGGTTGCGGCGGCGCGCCGAAGCCCCTTCGGTGCCGGTGACGTGCTTGCCCCGGTCCCAGTCGTCGCCGGTGATGTTGAGGCCGGCGGAGATCCCTTCGCCGGTGACCCGGGAGGTGGGACGGGCGTCCTCATCCACCGTCACCGCGGCTGCCGCCGCCGGCGGGCGAAGGCGCACCCGCTCCTGGCCAGGACGGTCGAAGCGGAACTGCTCGGTGCCGGTCACCTTGTCGGCGGCCATGTCGAAGGGCCCGGTGATGCGGTTGCCCTGCTCGTAGCTGTTGCCGGTGACCCCACCGGGGCGCTGGCGGGCGCTCTGGGCGGCCCGAGCCGGGGACTGGACGCTGAACTGCTGCCAGGGCTGGGCGCTCAGGGGCTGGGGAAAATCGGCGTCGGCGCTGGTGGCGGCCCCGCAGACCTCGGCCAGCTGGGCGCCGCCGATGTAAGGGGTGCCGGTGATGTCCTCGCAGGCGCCGCGCTCGGCACCGGTCATGGGTCCGCCGATGCCGGGCTGGATGCCGGTCATCACGGTGCCCATGCGCACCGGGGTGCGCTGGCGGATCTCGGCCACCTTGCTGGTGGGGCACCAGGCGCCGGCCTCCTCGAGGCCGGCATAGGGGGTGCCGGTGACCGCCTTGCAGGTGCCGGGCTCATCGCCGGTGACCTTTTCGGAACGGCCCGTGCGGGTGCCGCTCACCACCAGCGCCTTGTTGGTGACGCTGAAGCCCACCTTGGGGGCTTCCGGCGCCGGTTTGGTGCCGCAGAACTGCTCGTATTGCTGGGTGCCGATGTATTCGTCACCGGTGACCATGCGGCAGGAGCCCGGCTCGTCGCCGGTGACGTGCTGGCTGCGGCCCACATGGGTGCCGGTGATGCCGGTGCCCCGCAGGGTCTGCAGGCTGCTCACCTTGGTGGGGGCCCGGCCGGGGGCCGGGGATTCGGCGCCGATGTACTGGTCACCGGTGAGCCGGCGGCCGGAGCCGGGTTCGTCGCCGGTGACCTTCTCGCTGCGACCCACCAGGACACCGCTCACGGGCTGGCCGCCCAGGGTCTGGCTGCGGCCCACCTTGCGCACGGAGGGGTTGACGCCACCGCACCAGGCGGCTGACTGATTGGCGGAGATGTACTCGGTGCCGGTGACGTTCTTGCAGGTGCCGGGCTCGTCGCCGGTGACCTTCTCGGAGCGGCCCACTTCGTTGCCCGTCACCCGGTTGCCGTGGCTGGTGTCGGTGACCCGCACCTTGGGCGGCTGGATCGGGGTGGAGGGCTGGGTGCCGCAGAAGGTCTGAAACACTTCGGCGCCGAGATACTCGGTGCCGGTGATGGTGCGGCAGGTGGCCGCCTCGTTGCCGGTCGTGCGGGAGGAACGGTTGGCCTGGGTGCCGGTGACGGTCTGGCCGGAGAGGGTCTGGCTGGCGCCCACCTTCCAGTGGGCATCGGCGGCGGCATCGATCTTGGCCTGGCCGCGGCGGGGCCCGGTGGGACGGCTGCCGCCGCTGCGGGCGCACCCGGCGGAGCCCACCTTGCACTTCAGCTCACGCACCTTCTGGGCCAGCTCGCGGCTGCTCATGTCGGGGTTCGACTGGCGGGCCACCGAGGCGGCGACGGAGCTGGTGGGGGCGCTGGCGGACTTGCCCCGTTTGGAGAGGGCTTCGCGGCGGGCCATGACGATGGCCCGGCTGGGGTTGTGCTGGGCGGTGCGCTTGGGGGTGCCGTTGCGGCGCTCCCCATTGCGGGCGCTGCGGTTGGCGAGCGATGCCCCCAGACCGGAGGACGCGGGGGCGGGGGCAGCGGCGGCGGCCGGGCTGGCGGCCACGGGGGCGGGGGCGCTGACGTTGGCGGCGCTGGACCTGGTGGCGCGCATCACCTCCTGGCGGGTGCGGTCGCTGGAGGTGTCGGCCCGCTTGCCGCGGCGGGAAAGGGCTTCACGGCGCTCCAGCACCAGGTTCCGGCTGGGGTTCGCCAACGGCTTGGCGTTGCTGCGATGGCCGGAGACCGAGGCGGAGGTCAGGGAGGGGGAAGCCCCCCGGCGCGGGGCGGCGCTGACGCGGGAGGGGGCCGGGGCCGGCGTGGCCGGGGCGGCACTCACGGCCTCGGTGCGGCTGCGCTGGGCATCGGCGGCCGTGCGCACCCGTCCCGGGGAGGACATGAACTGGGCGGAGGCTTTCTTGCCGCCGTTGGTGAGGGCCTTGCGGCGCTCCAGAGCTGCTTCCCGACTGGTGGTTCTGGCCATGTCCGCCCCGTGAATGGATGATCAAAAGTGATGGATCCCGACCGCCGGCCGGGATCCGCTGTGGTCGCTGGATCAGCGGCCTTCGAACACGACGAAGCAGGCGCCCTGGCTCTGGGTGTAGGCGTCGTAACCGACGAGGCGCACGTGGTGGTCGGGGTAGGCCCGGTGGCAGGACTCCAGTTCGTTGACGATCACACCGAGATCCTTCTCACCGAAGAAGGGCAGCTTCCAGTACGACCAGTAGGTGGCCATGGAGCGGCTGGGGTGGACGTGCTCGACCAGGGGGCTCCAGCCCTGGGCAATGATGTAGGCGATCTGGTCGTAGATCTCGTCCTGGGTCATCGGCGGGAGGAAGCCGAAGGTCTCCAGGGTGGCGACTGTTTGATAGTCACCCACGGTGCTCTTGAAGGGCATGGGGATCCTTGTGGGAAATGGGTTGGGGAACCCGGCCCCGCCGACCCTGGGTGGGGGCACCCTCGGTCAGCGGTGGCAGGGCATGGGGCCGTGGTGTCGGATCAGCCGACGTCGAGCTTGTCGACGGTGTCGAACTCGAACTTGATTTCCTTCCAGGTCTCGAGGGCGATGGCCAGCTCGGGGCTGTGCTTGGCGGCTTCCGTGAGGATGTCGCGGCCTTCCTTCTCGATCTCACGGCCGGCGTTGCGGGCCTTGACGCAGGCTTCGAGGGCCACCCGGTTGGCGGCGGCGCCGGCGGCCGAACCCCAGGGGTGGCCGTGGGTGCCACCACCGAACTGGAGCACGGAGTCGTCACCGAAGATGGCGACCAGGGCCGGCATGTGCCACACGTGGATGCCGCCGGACGCCACGGCGAAGACGCCGGGCATCGAACCCCAGTCCTGATCGAAGAAGTTGCCGCGGGTGCGGTCTTCGGGGATGAAGGATTCGCGCAGCTGGTCGATGAAGCCCAGGGTGGTCTGACGGTCACCCTCGAGCTTGCCCACCACGGTGCCGGTGTGCAGCTGGTCGCCACCGGAGAGGCGCAGGCACTTGGCCAGCACCCGGAAGTGGATGCCGTGCTTGGGATGGCGGTCGATCACCGCGTGCATGGCGCGGTGGATGTGCAGCAGCATGCCGTTCTTGCGGCACCACTTCGACAGACCGGTGTTGGCGGTGAAGCCACCGGTGATGTAGTCGTGCATGATGATCGGCTGCCCGAGTTCCTTGGCGAACTCGGCCCGCTCGTACATCTCCTCGGGAGTGGCGGCGGTGCAGTTGAGGGAGTGCCCCTTCTTCTCGCCGGTTTCTTCCTGGGCGAGCTGGACGGCTTCGGCCACGAACTCGAAACGGTTCTGCCAGCGCTGGAAGGGCTGGGAGTTGATGTTCTCGTCGTCCTTGGTGAAGTCAAGACCGCCGCGGAGGCACTCGTAGACCACCCGGCCGTAGTTCTTGCCGGACAGGCCCAGCTTCGGCTTGATGGTGCAGCCCAGCAGGGGACGGCCGTACTTGTTCATCCGGTCGCGTTCGACGTGGATGCCGTTCGGCGGGCCGGGGCAGGTCTTGATGAAGGCCATCGGGAAGCGGATGTCTTCCAGGCGCAGGTGGCGCAGGGCCTTGAAGCCGAACACGTTGCCCACCAGGGAGGTGAGCACGTTGGTCACGGAGCCTTCCTCGAACAGGTCGAGGGGGTAGGCGATGAACGCGTAGAAGGACTCCTTGTCACCAGGGACGTCTTCGATGCGGTAGCAGCGGCCCTTGTAGAAGTCGAGATCGGTGAGGAGCTCGGACCACACGGTGGACCAGGTGCCGGTGGAGGACTCGGCGGCCACGGCGGCAGCCACCTCTTCCTTGGGCACCCCTTCCTGGCCGGTGCACTTGAAGCAGGCCAGCAGGTCGGTGTCGAGGGGGACGTAATCGGGAGTCCAGTAAGTGTCGCGGTACTCCTTGACCCCGGCGTCGTACTTCTTGCTCATGGGATTGTTCGGATGGGTTCGGATGGAAAACTCAGAGGGTCAGCTGACCGCTCAGTCCTTCGATCCCAGGCCGAAGCTGCTGTTCAGCGCCGGCTCCACCTCGCGGTGGGGACGGGCGATGATGTGGGCGGCCACCAGGCCGTCGCCCACCCGCTCGCAGGCATCGGCGCCGGCACGGACGGCGGCGTTCACGGCACCGGTTTCACCCCGCACCAGGACGGTCACGTAGCCGCCTCCGACGAATTCGCGACCGATGAGGCGCACCTCGGCGGCTTTGGTCATGGCGTCAGCCGCTTCGATGGCGGGCACCAGACCGCGTGTCTCGATCATGCCGAGGGCGATGCCCATGGTTTCGTTTGCCATTACCTGCTCCTGGAGGAGGGGGGTGGAATGTTCGTTGGCAACCTTGCTCCTCCGTCAAACCCTCCGTCAAGCGATTGGGAGCCGGGCGGCCATCAAGGTTTTCGGATCGGCTGATAAGGGCAGCTGATCAGTGCAACACAAAAAGCAAGCTTTGCTTGATCGCCGCCGGGCCGCCCGGCCTGCCCGGCGGCCCGGCGTCCGTCCCGGTGCCTCAGAGCGGCTCGGCGCTGGAGACGAAGCCGACCCCGCCGTAGCGCTTCAGCAGGGGCCGCAGGGCGGTGCCCACCGCGCCGAGCAGCTCGTCCTCCACGAACACGATCACGTGGGCGTTGGCCCCCAGCCCGCTGAAGTCCATCGCTTCGGAGATCTCTCCCGAGGGGCCCATGCCGGTCACGTGCCGCATCACCGAATAGCCCTTCGCCCCGGCCGCGGTGATGGTGCGGCAGACACGGTTCAGTTCCCGCTCGCTGAGAAAGAGATCAATGCGCTTCATGGGAATGGGGCGACGGGTCGGCAGGGGGTCGACGGTTCGGCGAGGGTCGGCCGCGGGGGCCGGGCTCAGCCGAGCGGAATGAACTGGCGGGTCAGCGCCATGTAGAGCGGAATCCCGATCACCACATTGAAGGGGAAGGTGAGACCCAGGGCGGTGGAGATGTAGAGGCTGGGGTTCGCCTGCGGGACGGTCATGCGCATCGCCGCCGGCACCGCGATGTAGGAGGCACTGGCGCAGAGCACCATGAACAGCAGGGTGTTGCCCTGGCTCAGGCCGAGAAGGGCGCTCACCAGCAGCCCCAGCAGGGCATGCAGGGGAGGGGCCAGCAGGGAGAAGCCGATCAGGAACGCCCCCGCCTGCCGGAGGTCCCGCAGCCGCTGGGCCGCCACGATGCCCATGTCGAGCAGGAAGAAACAGAGGGCTCCGTAGAAGAGTTTTTCCGTGAAGGGATCCATCTTCGCCAGACCCGCCGGACTGAAGGCCGCCACCACATAACCGATCACCAGGCTGCCGATCAGCAGGTACACCGAGCCATTCAGAAAGGCCTCCTGGAGAATCTCCTTCCAGCGCAGACTGCCGCCGCCGTTCTGCTGATCGGCGGGGATCTCCGCATCCTCGGCGGGGGCCGAAAGCCTGGCCAGGATCACCCCCACCACGATCGCCGGCGATTCCATCAGGGCCAGCGCCGCCACCATGAACCCGTCGAAGTTCACCTCCACGACATTGAGGAAGCTCTCGGCGGTGATGAAGGTGACGGCACTGATCGAGCCGTAGGAGGCGGCGATGGCGGCGGCGTTGTAGCCGTCGAGGCGCAGGCGCAGGAACAGGAAGCTGGTCAGCGGCACCAGCAGCGACATCGCCACCGCCGCCCCGATCGTCAGCAGCACCTGGGGGCCCAGGCCGCTGTGGGCCAGCTCCATGCCCCCCTTGAAGCCGATCGCCAGCAGCAGATAGAGGGAAAAGAGCTTGGGCAGCGGCGAGGGGATCTCCAGGTCGGAGCCCACGAGCACCCCGAGGATGCCCAGGAAGAAAAAGAGAACCGGCGCGGAGAGAAGGTTCTGTAGGACCAGGCTCGACTGCATCGCCCTCCGGCGCCCAAAGGGTGGAGGCAACTTAGGGGCGAATCCGGCCGTGGGCGGTCACCGGTCGCGCAACGTTGTCGGGTCCTTCCGTCCGATCGGCGGCGGATTCCCTATCGTCCGCCCGGGGCAGGAACCCTGGAGTTTTCCGGGGGTGGAATGTTCAACCCGTCCTGCCCCACCCCTTCCCCACCGCGCTGCACCACAATGGGGCCCCCCGTGGGCCCGGCTTGACCCTTTCCCCTCCCCCCTCGGTGCTGGTGATCGCGAGCGGCAACCCCCACAAGGTGGCGGAGATCACGGCCATGCTCGCGGGGGTGGGACCGGAGGTGGGGCTGGAGGTGCGCCAGCAGCCCAGGGATCTGGAGATCGAGGAGACGGGCCTCACCTACGCGGAGAATGCGCGCCTCAAGGCCTCCACGGTGGCGTCGCTCACGGGCCACTGGTCGCTGGCCGACGATTCGGGTCTGGAGGTGGATGCCCTCGGTGGCCGCCCCGGTCTGCATTCGGCCCGCTACGCCCCAACCGACCACGAGCGGATCCACCGGCTGCTGCACGAGCTGGGCGATTCCCTCTACCGGGGCGGCACCTTCGTCAGTGCCATGGCCCTGGCCGATCCCACCGGTGCCGTGGTGCTGGAATCGGAGGGGGTCTGCCGGGGTCTGATCCTGCGGGAGCCCTCCGGCCAAGGCGGCGGCTACGACCCGATCTTCCATGTGCGGGAGGCGGGCTGCAGCTATGCCGAGATGGGCGAGCACCTCCGCAGCCGGCTGGGCAGCCGCGGCAAGGCCGCCCGGGCGATGGCCCCGGGACTCAAGCGGCTGCTGGGGCTGGCCTGAGCCGGACGGGTCGCGAGGCGGCGGAGCTTAGCCGCGGGCCCCGGCGTTGATCTGGGCCACGGCCCGCATGGCGGCGGCGGCGGCCTCCTCCACATCGCCCTCCTTGCCCGCCAGGGTGAGGCGGCCGAAGGCCCCCACCGCCTTAACGTCCACCACGGTGATGTTGGAGCTCTTCTCGGCTTCGTTGGCGGCGATCAGCACGTAGCCCGCCGGTTCGGTCTCGAGGATGAACATGCTCATCCCGGCCTGGATCATCGAGCCGCGGCGGTTCTGGCGGTTGATCAGCACGGCGTGGTCGGGGGTGATCGCCCGGATGATCTCGGTCCAGGTGACCTCGCAGCGGCTGCGCAGCTCCACCCGGCTGGCGATGGCCTCCAGCACCACGTCGCCGGAGTGGAGCACGTTGCTCTGGTCGCGGTGGTAGAGGGCCAGGGAGCCGAAGGCCCGCTCCACCACCATCTGGCCGAGCCGCACCGTGCTGGCCTTGAGGGCGATGTCGGTGACCCGGTGCACCGCCATCCCCGGGGAGACCTCCAGCCAGAGGCAGGCATCACCGGGGATCGGCAGGAAGCCATGGGACACCGTGCCCATGTACGACGCCAGCTGGGGCTGGAGGGAATCCAGGAAGACGTAGGTGCGCAGTTCGATCGACTGCACATGGCTCGACTGGCGGGCCAGACGCCGGCCTTCGCTGTCGGTGGTGATCACACAGCTGGCCCCGGAGGCCTCGCCGCTCACATCGGTGCCGGTGATGCGCAGGCTCGCCGCCTTCCTGCGGGCGTCCGACCGGTCGTCGCGAAGGAAGGAACGGGCACTCTGCGAATCCATCACGGCGCGAGGCGCCAACCCCCGGAACAAATGGTCATGGCGATCCTCGGGGTGGTTGAAGCGCCGGGATCCCTGGCCGCCGCCAGGGGCAGTCCAGAAGGGGAGGGTACTCCCGGGCGGGGCGTAAGCGGGCGGCCATGCCCTAGCGGTTGCTGAGGGAAAGGCCCTCGGCGACCCGGACCCGGTCACGGCCGGCGGCCTTGGCGGCATAGAGGGCCCGGTCGGCCAGCGCCATCATGCGCGGGAAGTCGGCCGTCGGCTCGGCCGCCGTCGTGCTCACCCCCAGGCTGACCGTGAGGCGTCCGCCGGGGGCCTCCCCCCGGAGGTCGAGACGGTGCATCGACCGCCGGATCCTCTCGGCCACCAGCAGGGCCGTGGCCCGGTCGGCCTCCGGCAGCAGCACCAGGAACTCCTCGCCGCCGAGGCGGAAGGTCCGGTCGTGCTCCCGCACCGAATCCGTCAGGACCCGCGCCACCTGCCGCAGCACCCGGTCGCCGGCGTCGTGGCCGAAGCTGTCGTTGACCTGCTTGAAATGGTCGAGGTCCAGCTCGATCAGGGCGTAGCAGGGGGGCAGGGGGGCCGCCTCCAGGGCGCGGCGGTTGGCCAGACCGGTGAGCGGATCGCAGTGGGCGGCGGTGTTGAGGGCCGCCACCTCATGGGCATGGCGCTGATCCTCCAGGAGATGCTCCACCCAGGGGCGCATCGACTCGGCGAACTCCCGCACCATCCGCTCCATGTCGGGATCGAACGGCGTGGCCGAGGTCCCATCCCGGATCGCCAGCACCATGGCGGGCTCGCCGGTCAGGCAGATGTGGTGCCAACCGGAGGTCGGCTGCCGTCGTTCGGGGTGGTCGGCCTGGGTCGACCAGGTGGTCCAGCCGTCGCCGGGCATCCGCACCGCCAGTTCGCAGGCGCTGGTCTGGCCGGTGGCGTCGAGGATGTGGCCGATGGCGCGCACCATCCCCAGGGGAGAGCTCTGGTGGATCAGGGCCTCCTGCAGTCGGCGCCGGGCCTCGGCGATGCGCAGCAGGCGCCTGAGGTCGAGGTCGGCGTCGGCGAGGCAGTAGACGCCGCACTCCATGGCCCCCAGGGCATGGAACACCTGGTCGACGATGGCGGCGGGGACGATGTGGCCGTGTTGCGGGGCGATCCGCTCGATGCGGCTCCAGCGGGAGCGGATGCGGGCCAGACCGGCGCTGAGCAGCTCACGGCTGGGCATGTAGTGCTGGTGGAAGGGCCGGGCGTTCTCGATGATGTAGGCGGCATCCTCCGACTCCAGAACGTCGCTGTCGGGGACGAAGCCGCCGAACAGGTCGGAGGAGAACAGGGTGCCGGTGCCGCTGTCGTGGGACACCATCGCCCCGGGGAAGTGGAGGTAGGGCGTCAGCTGGAACTCCAGCCGCCGGTCCCCCGCCAGGGGCAGGCACCAGTCGTGCTGCTCCACCAGGTAGGTGGAGAACCCATGGCCGTAGTGGCGGATCAGGGCATTGGCGCGCCACTCGGTGACCACCTGGACATCAGGGCGCGTCAGCTCCTGCCCCAGCCGGGGCAGGGCGGCGCAGATGTCGGGGTCGCAATGGTGACAGACGAGCCAGCGGATCGACTCCAGATCGGTGATGGCGCGCAGCTTGGCCAGGGTGCCCTCGATCGTGAGCGGCGAGCCCGGATCGATCAGCACACTGTCCGAACCATTGGCGATGAAATAGGTGTGGCACTGGAAGTGGTCGTGGGCCAGCCGCACCCCCCCCCACCACACACCGGGGGCAATCTCGACGGGATCCTCCCGGAGGGCCGCCGTGTCGACCGGATGGGTGGAGGCCTGGTCGCAGGGCCGATGGAGCGAACGGTCCATGGGGACGGAAGGGAAGCACTGCGCCGCGCCCGGACCGAGACACGGAGGGATGCTTGTTTCCATAGTGATCGCTTCCATCCGAACCCTTGCGACTCCGAAGGCAACCGATACCTTCCAGTTCAACCTCTCCAGGCGCGACCATGGCCACCCGGCGCACCGCTTCCGCCTCTCCTGACGCCACCTCCCACGGCTCCCCCGCCCCCGGGGTGGCCAGCGAGACCCAGCCCCTGCGCCATGCCCTCGACCAGGACACGGTGTCCGAATGGATCACCCGGGCCCTCGATGAGGGGGTGCGGCCGGAGCAGGCCCTCGCCTTCATCGGCCTCGGCCTGATGCGGCGCATGGGCGGCGGCATCGGCGACGGCTTCGCCGACTGGAAGGAGGCCCCCGAGGCGGATCACCCGGTCGACCTGGCGGGCCTGCGCCAGCGGCTGGAGATCACCGACCTGGCCATCCGCACCGGCGCTCCCCTCAGCACCGCCGAGGTGACCCAGTTGATGGGGGCCCGGCCGGGATCGGCGCAGGTGGAGCGGGGCGGACTGACGGCCCGCCGCCTGGGGCGCAACGTGTGGAAACTGAGCCGCAGCGCCGATGGCGAGCGGGAGGAGCGCAGCATCGGCTTCAGCGAGGGTTTCCGCCGCCGCCTGTGAGCGCGGGAACCCGCACACGATCCCGAAAAGATGTAACGCACCCGGGCGCGGACCCCGCCGTCCCCGCTAACCCATGGAGGCTCCATACCTGGCGATCCCCTCCATGGGTGTATCCGCTCCACCGGTTCAGCCTCCCACCGGCGACATCCCCGGGACCCTCCCCAGCGACAACCTCAGCGACATCCTCAAGGAGAGCGGCCAGCGGGAGGTGTTCTGCGGTCTCACCTCCATCGTCTGGCTGCACCGCCGCATGCCCGACGCCTTCTTCCTGGTGGTGGGTTCACGCACCTGCGCCCACCTGATCCAGTCGGCGGCCGGCGTGATGATCTTCGCCGAACCCCGCTTCGGCACGGCGATCCTGGGGGAGCGGGACCTGGCGGGTCTGGCCGATGCCAACGAGGAACTCGACCGCCTGGTGAAGGATCTGCTGGAGCGCCGGCCCGAGATCCGCACCTTGTTCCTGGTGGGCTCCTGCCCCAGCGAGGTGATCAAGCTCGACCTGGCCAAGGCGGCCGAACGCCTCAACACCCAGCTGCTGGGGCGGGTGCGGGTGCTGAACTACTCCGGCAGCGGCATCGAGACCACCTTCACCCAGGGGGAGGACAACGCCCTGCTGGCCATGCTGCCCCTGCTGCCCTCCTCCGATGAGGAGCAGCTGCTGATCGTGGGCACCCTGGCCGATGCGGTGGAAGACCGCTTCCGGCTGATCTTCGAGCGGCTGGGCATCCCCACGGTGCGCAGCCTGCCGCCGCGGCGCTCCACCGAGCTGCCCCCCGTGGGCAAGGGAACGCGGGTGCTGCTCGCCCAGCCCTTCCTGAGCGCCACCGCCCGGGCCCTGCAGCACCGGGGCGCGACACTGCTGAGCGCCCCCTATCCCTTCGGTGTGGAGGGCAGCCGCGACTGGATGGCCGCCGCCGCCACCGCCTTCGCCGTGCCCGCCGAGCGCTTCAATGCGGTGCTCGACCCCCTGGTGGAGCGGGGGCGCCGCGCCCTGGAGCCCCACCGCCAGGTGCTCGCCGGCAAGCGGCTGTTCCTGCTGCCGGACTCCCAGATGGAAATCCCCCTGGCCCGCTTCCTGTCCCGGGAATGCGGCATGGAGCTGGTGGAGGTGGGCACCCCCTATCTCGACCGCCAGCTGATGGCCGCCGACCTGGCCCTGCTGCCCCCCGCCACCCGGCTCAGTGAGGGCCAGGACGTGGACCTGCAGCTGGAGCGGGTGCGGGCCGCCCGCCCCGATCTGGTGCTCTGCGGCCTGGGGCTGGCCAATCCCCTCGAGGCCGAGGGCATCGCCACCAAGTGGTCGATCGAGCTGGTGTTCAGCCCGATCCACGGCTGCGACCAGGCCGGTGAACTGGCCGAACTCTTCGCCCGCCCGCTGCGGCGCCGGGCCGTGCTGCAGCTCTCCTGAGACCCCCATGGAACTGACCCTCTGGACCTACGAAGGCCCCCCCCACGTGGGCGCCATGCGCATCGCCACCTCCATGGAGGGGGTGCATTACGTGCTCCACGCCCCCCAGGGCGACACCTACGCCGACCTGCTGTTCACGATGATCGAGCGGCGGGGCCTGCGGCCCCCCGTCACCTACACCACCTTCCAGGCCAGGGATCTGGGTGGTGACACCGCCGAGCTGGTGCAGCGCTCGATCCGCCAGGCCGTCGAGCGCTTCCGGCCCGAGGCCCTGCTGGTGGGCGAGAGCTGCACCGCCGAGCTGATCCAGGACCAGCCCGGCGCCCTGGCCGCCGGCATGAACCTGGGGGTGCCGATGGTGAATCTGGAGCTGCCGGCCTACTCCAAGAAGGAGAACTGGGGCGCCGCCGAGACCTTCTACCAGCTGGTGCGCACCCTGCTCAAGGGCCAGCTGCCGGCGCCGGGCACCCCCAAGCCGTCCCCGTCCCGCTGGCGCGACGAGGGCCGCCGGCCCAGGGTCAACCTGTTGGGCCCCAGCCTGCTGGGCTTCCGCTGCCGCGACGACGTGCTGGAGATCACCCGGCTGCTGGCCCAGCACGGCATCGATGTGGCGGTGGTGGCCCCCCTGGGCGCCCGGCCCGCCGACCTGGAGCGCATCCCCACGGCGGACGCCAACGTCTGCCTTTACCCGGAGGTGGCGGGCCCGGTGTGCAGCTGGCTGGAGCGCAGCTTCGGCACCCCGGTGGTGCGCACGGTGCCGATCGGCATCGGTGCCACCGCCGCCTTCCTGCGGGAGCTGCACGGGGTTCTTGATCTGCCGCTGCCGGCCGAGCTGGAGGAGGTGGAGGGTCAGCCGAGCGAGGCGGAGCGCCGCTCCCGCCTGCCCTGGTACTCCAGGTCGGTGGATTCCACCTACCTCACCGGCAAGCGGGTGTTCATCTTCGCCGATGCCACCCATGCCATCGCCGCCGCCCGGATCGCCTCCAAGGAGCTGGGCTTCCAGGTGGTGGGCCTGGGCAGCTACAGCCGGGAGCAGGCCCGGGAGGTGCGGGCCGCCGCCGCCGAGCTCGGCCTGGAGGCCCTGATCACCGACGACTACCTCGTGGTGGAGAAGGCCATGGCCGAAGCGGCCGCGGAGCTGGTGCTCGGCACCCAGATGGAACGCCACAGTGCCAAGCGGCTGGGACTGCCCTGTGCCGTGATCAGCGCCCCCCTGCACGTCCAGGACGTGCCGGCCCGCTATTCCCCCCAGATGGGCTGGGAGGGGGCCAACGTGATCTTCGATTCCTGGGTGCACCCGCTGATGATGGGCCTGGAGGAGCACCTGATCGGGATGTTCCGCCACGACTTCGAGTTCGTCGACGGCCACCGCAGCCACCTCGGCGACGGGGCACCGGCGGCGGCCTCGGGCGCCGACCCCGAGGCCGTCACGGCTCCGACCCAGGTGTCGGCGCCGGCTGCCGTCGCCACCGCCGCACCGGCACCGGGCACCACCACCACCGCCGGCGCCGCTGTCCGGGAGGCCCTCGAAAGCCTCTGGACCGCCGATGGTGAGGCCGAGCTCGCCAAGATTCCCTTCTTCGTGCGGGGCAAGGTGCGCAAGAACACCGAATCCTTCGCCCGCGAACGGGGCCTGGAGAGGATCGATGCCGAGGCCCTCTACGACGCCAAGGCCCACTTCAGCCGCTGAGGACCCTCGTCTGCGGTTGAGGGCCTCTCTGGTGATGTGTCGGTTTGCGTGATCCCCTGACAGCCGGGATCCGATCTGAGCAGGCTGTTTCTGACGCGTGATCCGCCGGTTCTCCGGCTTCCCTTTGTTTTTCCTATGACCACCACACTCACGTCTCCCCCGAGCACCAACCCCCGCGAAGATGGCGAGGGCAGCCTGCAGGTGCATCAGGACGCGTCGATGAACATCGAAGAGGGGGCCCTGGTGATTGCCGTCTACGGCAAGGGCGGCATCGGCAAATCCACCACCTCCTCGAATCTCTCGGCCGCCTTCTCCAAGCTGGGCAAACGGGTGCTGCAGATCGGTTGTGACCCGAAGCACGACTCCACCTTCACCCTCACCAAGAAGATGGTGCCGACGGTGATCGACATCCTCGAGACCGTCGATTTCCACACCGAGGAACTGCGGCCCGAGGACTTCGTCTTCGAGGGGTACAACGGCGTCATGTGCGTGGAATCGGGTGGCCCCCCGGCCGGCACCGGCTGCGGTGGCTACGTGACCGGACAGACGGTCAAGCTTCTCAAGGAGCACCACCTGCTCGAGGACACCGACGTGGTGATCTTCGATGTGCTCGGTGACGTGGTCTGCGGCGGCTTCGCGGCCCCCCTCCAGCACGCCCACTACTGCCTGATCGTCACCGCCAACGATTTTGATTCGATCTTCGCCATGAACCGGATCATGCAGGCGATCAATGCCAAGGCCAAGAACTACAAGGTGCGTCTCGGCGGGGTGATCGCCAACCGCTCCGAGCAGACCGACGAGATCGACAAGTTCAACGAGCGCACCGGCCTGCGCACCATGGCCCACTTCAAGACCGTCGATGCGATCCGTAAATCACGGCTGAAGAAATGCACCATCTTCGAGATGGAAAGCACACCGGAAGTGGAGGCTGTGCAGCAGGAATACCTGAGTCTGGCCCGCAAGATGCTTGAGGATGTGGAGCCGCTGGAGGCCGAATCCCTCAAGGATCGGGAGATCTTCGACCTGCTGGGCTTCGACTGATCGTCCACTGACGGACCCCGGCGGGTCCGTCAGATCTCCGCGGCGGCCCGTTCCACGAGCCGGCGCGCCACCGCCTGAACGCCCGTGTGCTGGTAGGTGTCGGTGAAGGCGTCGAGGAAGGTGGCCATCTGCTGGAAGCTCCCCTGCCAGGGGCCCAGGGTTCCCTCCAGGGCCTGCACCGCCTTCTGGCCGGTGAGCCCCAGTTGACGGCTGAAGCCTTCCGCCCAGCCCAGCCACGGCTCGAGGCCCCGGCGCAGGAAGGTCAGGTGGGCCCCATCACCCCGACCCGGCAGCAGTCGGGCCATGCCGGCGTAGGCGGGCAGCTGGTGCAGGTCCCGCCTGTCGAGGCCCCCCAGCAGCCCATCCAGCCGCTGCAGGGCCTGGTCGCCCAGGGGCAGCAGGGCATCGAAGCAGATCAGCACGGCCATCCTCACCCGGGCCTCGCCGGCGTAGTCGCCCAGGGCGGCGGCGAAGTCGCCGAAGCTGTCACCGGGGAGGCCATTCACCTGGGTGAAGGCCAGCATCTCGGCGGCCACCTTGAGGCTCAGATCCGCCGCCTGCAAGGTGTCGCTTGCGGGAGTGAGATCGGCGACACGCTTCACCAGCGGCAGGGCGCCGCCGATGTTGGCCAGCAGCCGCAGGCCACCGGCGGCCTTCTGGGAGCGGTTGACGGCGTCGTACAGGCTCAGGGCACGGCCATAGCCTTCATGGCGCGCCCGGCTCAGCACGTCGGCCCGGGCCCG
Organism: Cyanobium sp. Copco_Reservoir_LC18; assembly: GCF_009834675.1. NCBI lineage: Bacteria > Bacillati > Cyanobacteriota > Cyanophyceae > Synechococcales > Prochlorococcaceae > Cyanobium > Cyanobium sp. Copco_Reservoir_LC18. The sequence goes on along the minus strand of NZ_ASAC01000023.1, from coordinate 76,867 downwards.
CACCTGGCGGATCAGCTCCGGATCGCTGCTGCCCAGCACGTCGGCGATCAGCGCGTCGGCACCGGTGGTGTTCTGCCAGCCGCCGGGCACCAGGGTGCTGAGGCCCTTGATGGCCAGCACCGTCAGGTTGCGGCGGGGCAGTCGCTCGAGGCGCTCGAGAACGGCGCTCATGCCGCCCCCTGCAGGGCCGCCAGGCCCCTGAGGTTGAAGCGGCCGAGCAGGTCCTGGCGCTGCTCCGGATCCAGTCCCTCACCCTGGCCGATCACCTTGACCTGGAAACGGTCGGCCACCAGCAGGGCGGTGGCCTGCGGCCCCTGCTCCACCAGCGGCCAGCCCTGCAGGAGGCTCTGGCTGGCTTCGAACTTGAGGCGGGCCTCCGGCGCGGTGGTGACATCGGAGATGGCCAGCAGGGCCTTCACCTGGCCGCCATGCCTGAGCCGGGCCTCGCTGAAGCCCCGCTTCTCCTGGGTGAACACCAGCTGGTCGCCGTCCAGGGGCTCGGGAAACAGCCGGTTGAAGGCGGCACCGTTCACCACCTGGCTCAGCGGCACATCGGCCACCGTCCCGCCCGGCAGCCAGGAGCGGAAGGGCACCAGCAGGAAGGCGCCGATGGAGAGGCTGACGACCAGCAGCAGTCCCACTCCCCAGCGCAGCGTGCGGGTCATCGGCTCCAGAAGGTGCTACTGGAAGACTCCTAGCGGCTTCTTCCGGCCGTGGGCCCCAATCGGCAGATTCCGATGCAATGGCGCCCGCCCGGCGATCGCCTCAGGCCAGCCCCACCAGCTGCATCGAGTAGTCCCACATCCGCTGGGCGGTGACGGGGTTGCTGGCCTTCTCCGAGAGCTCCTGGCTGAACTGCCTGCCCCCCTTGGTCTGCCGGTTGCCCCAGCTCCAGTGCACCCCGGAGACGGCGAACTCCGGATCAGCCACGACCTGGGCCACCCGCTCGCCCGCCAGGGCCTGGCTCACGTAGCCGCCGGTGATGTTCTTCTGGAACCAGGGGAAGATCGTCTGGAAGGCCCGCGGGGTGTGGCGGAACAGGGGGGTGTCGGCCACACAGCCCGGATAGAGGGAGGTGAACACGATGCCGGTGCTGTCGTGCAGCCGGCGGTGCAGCTCCTGGGTGGTGATCATGTTGCAGAGCTTGCTGTCCTTGTAGGCCTTGCCGGGCTTGAAGCTCTTGCCGCTGGCCATGGCGATCGGGGCCTTGAAGCCGGCGGCGAAGCCCGAGAGGTCGCCGAGGTCGGCGGGCGCCGGGATGGGGATCTTGCCCCCCAGCTCCTTGGAGTTGGCGGTGACGGTGCCCAGGATGACCAGGCGCCGCGACGGGTGGGAGGAGCGCTTGAGGTTCTCCAGCAGCAGGTGGATCAGCAGGAAATGGCCGAAGTGGTTGGTGGCCATCGAGATCTCGTAGCCCTGGGGCGAGCGCTCCGGGTGCTTCAGCCGCGGCAGGTAGACCGCCGCATTGCAGACCAGGGCATCCAGGGGGCGGCCGGTGGCACCGAAGGCGTCGACGAGGGCGCGCACGCTGTCGAGATCCGCCAGATCCACCTTGAGGTGGGTCACCGCGCCATCGGCCATGCCCAGGGCCGCCTGGGCCCGCCGGGCCTTGTCGGTGTCCCGGCAGGCCATCACCACGTGCCAGCCCCGGTCCACGAGGGCCTTGGCGGCGAACAGACCGACACCGGAGGAGGCGCCGGTGATCAGGGCCGTGCCGGGAACGCCTGGGCCGGCAGCCGTGCCCCGGGACGCGGCGGGGGAGAGGGCGGTGTCACCGGATGGGGTCACCATGGCGTTGCTGATCCGCGGGCGAAGGGGGCCCCAACCTACGGACGGGTGCCCTGGTTTCCGGATCCGGACGCGGGGGATTCAACAGTTGGAAACGGACGGTTCGACTGCCAGATCACCCGCAGGCGGTTCGGGGCGATCCACTGGCTCTGCTCCCGGATCAGGCGCTGCTCCCCCTCCACCATGAACAGGGCGTCGAAGCGCTCCCGGGCCTTGACCAGCTTGGCGTTCTCGAGCTCGAGCACGGCGGCGATCTCTCCCTGGCTCTCCATGCGCTGCTGGTAGGCGCCGGCGAGGCGGAACAGACTCACGCCGGTGAGGGCGACCAGCCCCAGCTTGACGGCCAGGCCGATCAGGCTGCAGACCAGCTCCTGGCGCTCGGCGGACAGGGACAGCAGCTGGCTTTCGCGGCCGCAGCCGCCGGGCTCGCCGCCGGCATGGAGGGGCTCAAGGCTGGAGCCGGCGACCGCCGGCTGGCCAGGGAGGCTGGGAATCGGCCGCAGCGAAAAAGGGCCGCCTGCGCCATCCCCGGCCGTCTGGAGGGACCGGGAACGCCGTGGACGGCCCGTGGAGCTTCGTGCAGCGGGGGGTTGACGCCGGGAAGGCTGGGGCTGGGTCTGGCGCACCTGAGGGAAGGCTGCGAGCCCTCCGCTTGTAGCAGCCTGCCCGGGCCTTGCCAAGGGAGCGGCGCAGCAGCTTCAGGCTTTGTAGAGGCTGAAGCAGAGACGGACGGCCAGCACACCGGCATGGGCCGCCACGATGAGGGCGATCAGCACTTCGGCCTGATTGATCGGAGTGACCATGTCCTTGACGGTGGATGGAGTTTGACCGACCCATTCTTCGGCCATCGCGAGCTACGGTCCAGCCTCCGGCCCTGCCCTGTCACAGCTCTTGATGGCGCCCCCACCCTCTCCCGAGCCCCCGCCCGAGCCCCTGAAGGTGTCCGCCGATCAGGTGCGCGGCCTCGACCTCTCCCCCCTGGCGCCCCTGACGTCGCTGGCGCCGGCGGCGCTGCTGAGCGCCGCCGGCGGTCTGGCCCTCGACTTCGACTGGCCCCGGCAGGCGGAGGATCCGCGCGAACTCTCGGAGATCCCCGAACTGCGGCTCTGGAGCCTGCGGGCCGATGCACTCCATCCCTGGCTGCCCCTGGTGCTGGAGCGCAGCGGCGGCCAGCTCACCCGCCATGTGGCCATGCTGCTTCCCCATGGCTTCAGCCCCACCGAGGGGATCCGGTTCGCCCCCGAGAGTCTGGAGCTCTGGATCACCCAGCGCCTGTTCCTGCTCGACCACTGGGCCGCCGGCGGCGGGATCGAGTGCCGCGCCAACCTGGGCCAGATGGCCGCCGTGCTCGGCTACGAGCTCGACCCCGGCTTCTGGAGCGTGTTGCCCTGAGCGTCGAACCCCGGACCGAGGGCGCGGCGGCCGCCGCCCCATCCCTGCCGCCGGAGGCGCCGGTGCGCTGGATCGGGACGACGTGCCTGGGCGGGGACTGGCAGATGGCGATCGACGCCTGGCTGCTGGACGGCCCGCCGGTGCCGGCCTTCCGGCTCTACCGCTGGTCGCGGCCCACCCTCTCCCTGGGCAGGCACCAGCAGCGGCTGGAGCCCCACTGGTGGGACCTGCGGCGCCAAGGGCGCCTCGACCTGGTGCGTCGCCCCAGCGGCGGCCGGGCCGTGCTCCATGGTGCCGATCTCACCTATGCCCTGGTGTGGCCCCGGCCCCAGGGAACCCGATCCGAGGTCTATGGCCTGGCCCTCACCTGGCTGGTGGAGGCCTTCGCCGCCATGGGCCTGCCGTTGCACGGCGGCCGCCAGGCGGCCAGCCTGCAGCGCAGCAGCTGCTTCGCCACCAGCACCGTCGCCGACCTGGTCCACGCCAATGGAGCCAAGCGGGTGGGCAGCGCCCAGCTCTGGCGCGGCGGCCACCTGCTGCAGCACGGTTCGATCCAGCTCGCCCCCTGCCCTGCCCTGTGGCGGGAGGTGTTCAGCGGCGATCCCCCGGACCTCGATCCCCTGCCGCTGGCGGGGATCGCGCTGGAGGAGCACCTGCTCCGCTCGGCCGCCCGCTGGCTGCCCTGGCTCCCGGTTCCCGATCCAGGTGGTGCAGGCGGGTCGTCACCGGTGCCGCCCTTGGCCCCCCTGGCGCCGCAGGAGCTGGGCGCGATCGCCGCGCGGCTCGGCCGCTACCGGCTGACCGAATCCGTCAGCGGTGAGACCTCTCCCGAGCTGACCATCCCGCGGGCCACCTGACCGAGGGCCATGCCGAGGGGATAGCCGTTCTCCCGCCGGGCGACGGAGAGAAGATTGGCGGGGAGGCGCAGCCCCAGTTTCTTGAGCACCGCGTCCCCCAGTTCGGGCCGCTCGACCGTGCCGCACGGCAGTCCGGCCGGACTCAGCACCAGCAGCCGCTGGTGGTTGCCGTCGTCGAGCTGGAGGGCGGCCTGCCAGAGCGGGGCCGATTCGGAGATGGCGGGCAGGCTGGAGAGGGGCTGGAGGTGGTGTCCCACCGTCTCCCGGTCCCAGCACTGGACCGGCAGGGACTGGAGGGGCCCGTCATCGATGACCCCCTGCCAGCGACCCCGGTCGCAGACCAGGAGCCACTCCGGCGGGCCGCCGGACTGCCGCTCGGCGGGGGGGGCACCGTCGCCGGCGTCGGCGATGGGCGGCGCCGCGGTGCCCAGGCGCATCCGGCTCAGCTCCCGCAGGGTGGTGTCGGCCTCCAGCACCCGGAAGCGGCGCTGGGCCACATCCCGGACCTTGAGATCCTTGAGGGCCTGCTGGACGACCAGCATCTGTTTCTGGTTGCGGGCCGCCCCGAGGCCGAACCAGCCGAGCAGGATCAGCCAGGCGCCGCCGATGCCTCCGCCCCGGAGCAGCAGCACGGTGCCCATGCCGACGGCGAACAGGGACAGGAACCGGCCGCAGGCATTGGCCACCTCCACGCCCCGACGCTGGCTGCCGGAGAACTGCCAGACCAGGGCCTTGACGATCAGCCCCCCATCCAGGGGCAGGCCGGGCAGCAGGTTGAACAGGCCCAGGATCAGGTTGAGGGCCGCAAGCCGTTCCACCATCTGACCCAGCACCGGGGCCACGTGGCTGGCGGCATGGGTGGAGGCCAGCAGGCCGAACCCCAGCACAAGGCTCACCGCCGGTCCCGCCGCCGCCACCATCAGGGCGCCGCGGGCGGTGGAGCATTCCCGCTCCACACTGGCGACGCCACCCAGCAGGAACAGGGTGATGCTCTTCACCTTGACCCCCTGGCGCAGGGCCACCAGGGAATGGCCCAGCTCGTGCAGCAGCACGGAGACGAACAGGGCCAGGGCGGTGACCAGGGCCACGGCCCAGAGGGCCGCCGGGGCGAGCTGGCTGCCCAGGCTGAGGGCGTACTGCTGCTGGAAGGCCAGGGTGGCCAGCAGCAGGATCACGAACCAGCTCGGATGGATGCGCAGGGGGATGCCGCGGATCGTCAGCAGTTGCCAGCCTTCACCCACGCGCACCGTCCGCTCGGAGATCCGGCCGTGGCCGGAATTGTTGCTCCCATCCTAGAAAGACTGGCCAGCCGCCCCGATTCCGGTCGCCACTCCCCTGCTCAAGATCTGCGGGCTCCGGGAGCCGGCCCAGGCCACCGCCATCGCGGCCCTGGGGGCCGATGCCATCGGGGTCATCGCCGTTCCCGGCTCGCCCCGCTACGTGCCGCCGCCGCAGCGGCCCGGAGTGTTCGCCGCCATGGCCACCGGCTGTCCCTCCATGGCCGCCGGCCACCCAGCCTGCTTCGGTGTGCTGGTGGTGGCCGATCCCGCTGACGACCAGCTGGAGGAACTGGCGCCGGGGCGGGGCCATGCGGTGCTGCAGCTGCATGGGGAGGAGAGCGTCGAGCGCTGCCGAGAGCTGGGCGACAGGCTGGGGGTGCGCCTCTGGAAGGCCCTGCGGGTGCGCACCCCCGCAGACCTGGAGCGGGCGGCCGCCTATGCCGGCGTGGTGGAGGCCCTGCTGCTCGATGCCTGGTGCTCCGGCCAGCTGGGGGGGACCGGGCACCGGATCCCGATCGAATGGCTGGAGGATTTCCGCCCGCCCCTGCCCTGGTGGCTGGCCGGTGGTGTGGGCCCCGGGACGGTGGCGGAGCTGCTGGCCCGGCTGCAGCCCGATGGCCTCGATGCCTCCAGTGCCCTGGAGGAGCGCCCCGGCGTCAAGGATCTGGCGCGGGTCGCGGCCCTGGTGGCGGCGGTGCGTGGATCCGCCCGCGCCTGATTGGCGTTTGGCCCCGCCGGGTGCAGGATCGGTGCAGCCCATCCCTGAGCCCCCTTGGCCTTCCTCCGCCTCTCCTCCCCAGCCCGTGTCGTGCTTCCCCTGGCCCTGGTGCTGGCGGCCCTGCCGGGGGCTCCCGGTCTCCGGGCCCAGGATCTGGTGGGTTGCCAGCTGGTGGATGGCACGCTCCAGTGCGTCCCCGGGGTGACGGCCGATCCCCAGCAGCAGATCCGGCTGCTGCGCCAGCAGATCGCCGGCGACCAGGGGCTCGAGGGGGCGGTGGAGCAGCGGATCGCCGGGCTCGACCAGCTGCTGCTTCAGGGGGAGGCCGTGCAGGGGACCCTGCTGCAGGCCACGGCGGCCGCCGAAGGGCTGGCCGCCCTGCCGCCAGCCGCCTTCCACTGGTACCGGCTGGCCCCCGGACAGGTCCAGTGGCAGCTGATCGAGGGGGCCAGCGGCCCCACGTACGCCCTCACCCCCGCCGATGTGGCCTCCCAGGTGATGCTGGTGGTGGCGGTGCCCACCCCGGGCGGCAGTCAGCGCAGCGTTTCCCAGGTGGTGGGGCCGGTCCAGCCGCGGCCTGCCAACTGAGCGGGCTCAGGTGCTGAGCAGGGCCTCCTGCTGACGCACGAGCTCGAAGAACTCCTGCTTGAGGCTCGGGTCGTGGCGGAAATCACCGCGCACGACCGAGTTCACCATGCTGGTCTGGGGCTCCTTCACCCCGCGCCATTTCATGCAGTAGTGCTGGGCCTTGACCAGGATCGCCAGGCCGAGGGGCTGGCAGAGCCGCTCGATCTCGTTGGCCAGGATGATCACGGCCTCTTCCTGGATGTGGGGCCGGGAGAAGACCCAGTCGGCGACGCGGGAGAACTTCGACAGGCCGATCACCCGTTCGCCGGGCTTGATGCCGATCCAGCAGTTGCCGAGGATGGGCACCAGGTGGTGGGAGCAGGCGGAGCGCACGGAGATGGGCCCGACGGTGTAGATCTCATCGAGCTGCTTCACGTTGGGGAAGCTGGCGATCTTCGGCTGTTCGTGGTAGCGGCCCTTGAACACCTCGTGGAGGTACATCTTGGCGACGCGCTCGGCCGTCTCCTCGGTGTTGTGGTCGTTCTCGATATCGATCACCAAACTGCGCAGCAGGTCGCGCACCTTGCCGGCCACCTCGATCTCCAGCTGGTCGAGCTCACCCTCGCGCAGGTGGTCGGAGATGTTGTCGTTGGCCAGAAACGGGATGCCTTCCTTCTGCAGCCGCTCGCGGATCCGCAGGCTGACGGGGATGGGGGTCGTGACCGGAGCGGCCTGACGGGCGCTGAGGCCGCTGGGGAGGGTGGATGTCATAAGGGGGGTTAGAAGGCTCCGGCGGCCGGCATCAGGGTGAGGTCCTCAACCGTCTGGCTGTGGGGTTGCCGCGCAAGGTAGAGCAGAGATTCGGCCACCTGCTCGGCTGAAAGCATGGCACGTCGGTCGAAGGAACTGTGGACGGTTTCACTGTCCCAGAGGGGTGTATTCACCGCCCCCAGGGTGAGGGTGCTCACGGCGATGCCGGCGGAGCGCTCCTCCGCCTCGAGGCAGCGGCTGAAGGAGGCCAGGGCCGCCTTGCTGACGCAGTAGGCCCCCCACTCGGGAAAGGCGTTGCGGGCGGCGTGGCTGCTGACGTTGATGATCCGTCCGCCCCCCGCCCGCCGCAGGGCCGGCAGCACCGCCAGGCAGACCTGGAAGACACTGGTGAGGTTGAGCTGCAGCAGCCATTGCCAGCGCTCGATCGGCATGTCGGCCAGGGGGCCGGTCCAGGCGGCACCGGCGTTGTTGATCACCACCGAAGGAACCAGCCCGCGCCCCAGCAGTTCGGCCAGGGCGGGGCCGATGGCCCCAGCCTGGCTCAGGTCGAGGGCCAGGGTCTCGACCCGGCGGCCCAGCGCCCGCAGCTCGGTGGCCAGCCCATCGAGGTCGGCCAGGCTGCGGGCCACCAGCAGCAGGTCGTAGCCCTCGGCGGCGAAACGACGGGCGCTGGCGGCGCCGATGCCGCGGGAGGCACCGGTGATCAGGGCGACGGGCAAAGGCGGTGAGGCGGGGAGCAAACCCTACGGTGCGTGGGCGGGATCCGGCGTCGCCCCCTCGAGGACCTGTCCCATGCGCCGGTACTTGGCGTAGCGGGCCTCCAGCAGCTCGGAGGGGCTGCAGGTCTGCAGCTCGGCGAGGTGGCTGAGCAGCGCCCGGCGCAGGGTTTCGGCGGCCTGGATCGGCGCCCAGTGGTTGCCCCCGGAGGGTTCCTTGAGCAGGGCATCCACCAGCCCGAGCTGCAGCAGATCGGCGCCGGTGATGCGCAGGGCCTCGGCGGCGGCGGGGGCCTTCGCCGCGTCGCGCCAGAGGATCGAGGCGCAGGCCTCGGGACTGGCCACGGTGTAGACGCTGTGCTCGAACATCAGCAGCCGGTCGGCCACACCGATGCCGAGGGCGCCGCCGGAGCCCCCTTCGCCGATCACCACGGCGATGATTGGCACCCGCAGCCGGAACATCTCGCGCAGGTTGACGGCGATCGCCTCCCCCTGGCCCTCCTCCTCGGCCTTGACGCCGGCGTAGGCCCCGGGGGTGTCGATGAAGCTGAGGATCGGCAGGCGGAAGCGGTCGGCGTGCTCCATCAGCCGCAGCGCCTTGCGGTAGCCGCCCGGGGAGGCCATGCCGAAATTGCGGGCTACGTTCTCCTTCATGTCGCGGCCCTTCTGGTGGCCGAGCAGCACCACGGGCTGGTCGCCGATGCGCCCGACACCACCCACCAGGGCGCGGTCGTCGTTGCCACGGCGATCGCCGTGCAGCTCGATCCACTCGTCGGTGATGACCTGGATGTAATCGAGGGTGCTGGGCCGCTGGGGATGGCGGGCCACCTGGATCTTCTGGGCCGGGGAGAGGGAGCTGAAGATCTCCTCCCGCCGTCGGGTGGCGAGGGTTTCCAGCTGCAGCAGCTGCTGGCTCACGTCCACCTCGGAATCACGGGCCAGCTGGCGGATCTGTTCGATCTGCTCCTCGAGCTCCACCAGCGGTTTCTCGAAATCCAGCAGGACGCGGCGGGCCATGGGCGCTCAGGCGGAGGGGATCAGGTGATGGAGAGGCTGGGGATCGCGGCCGGAACCTCCAGGCCCAGGGCCTGGAAACCGTGGCGCAGGGAGGCGGCGCCGATCAGGTCCATCTTCTCGAGGCTGATGTTGTTGCGGCCCCAGCTGAAGTTGGTGTGGATCCCTTCGAACTCCAGCAGCATCGCTTCGGCGAAGCAGGCGAACATCTGGCGCTGGGGTCGGGCCATCTCGGCCGCCTCCATCATCTGCCAGCCGATGTCGGAGCCGAATTCGACGATGCCCCCCTTGAGCACGTGGATGCCGTCGCCGGCGGCCCTGGTGTCCAGGTTCTTGGGGTAGCCGCCGTCGACCATCAGGCAGGGACGGGGCAGCTGGCTGGGGTCGATGCTGCTGGCCTGGGCCAGGCTGGCGACCCAGACCACCACGTCGGCCTCGGCCAGGGCCTCCTCGAGGGGCAGGATGCGGCCACCGCCGAGCTCCTGCTGGAGATCCGCCAGGGGCTGGGGCCGGCGGGCCACCAGCAGCAGCTCCTGGACGCCGGTGCGCTGGGAGAGCCAGCGGCAGACGGCGCTGCCGATGTCCCCGGTGGCTCCCACCACCGCCACCTTCGCCCGCCGCAGGTCGATGCCCAGCTTGGGGGCGTTCTCCTCCACCTGCCGGCAGAGGACCCAGGCGGTATGGGTGTTGCCGGTGGTGAACCGGGTCCAGTCGAGGGTGGTGGCCCGCACCTGCTGCTCCCGCAGCAGCTTGAAGTCCTCGAAGATGATCGAGGTGAAGCCCCCCAGGGCAGTGATGTCGATGCCGGTCTTCTGGGCCAGCTCCATGGCGTTGAGCACCTTGCGCTTGGCCGTCTTGAAACGGCCCAGCATCTCGGGCACGAACACCGAATCGATGTAGGCCCCTTCGATGCGCCTGCCGGTGGGGCTGGTGACGCTGATCCGCTCCACCAGCTGGGGCGGAGCGCTGCACCACATGTCCAGATCCCCCTCGGCGTACTCCTCGAAACCGAGGCTCCGCGCCAGGTTGCGGGCCGACTCGAAGCTGGTGGAATGACCGATCAGGCCGAACATGCAGGAAGGAGAAAGCGGCGGCAGGGGCGGGGCCGGATGTCGCCGACGCTACATCCTCCCCAGGGGTGGGGAAGGGGGGCGGTTCAGCCCACCAGGGCCGCGGCGGCCATCCGGGCGATCTCCCTGGGGGTGAAGCCGATGTCGGTCAGGGCGTCCTGGTAGGCGATCAGGAAGTCCTCGATCAGATCCTCCTTCTCCATGTGGAGAACGGCGGCATCGGCGGCCACTCGCTCGAGCATGCGGCGCACGTGGGGGAGATTGTCGCGGTTGGCCTGCTCCAGCTCGGCGCGGGACTCCTCGAGATGGGCCTTGAGCCACTCCTGGCCGTAGTTGAGGTGGGTGTACTCGTCCTTGACCACCCCTTCCGTGATCTTGCGGGCGAACGGATCGGCGACGGGGATATAGATGTGGTAAGCCGAGATGGCGAAGGCTTCGATCAGCAGGGCCTGGATCAGCAGGCAGGTGACCACCTTGCCCTCCTGGAGGGCCGCCTGGAAGTTGTTGCGCAGGGGGGAGAAGAACTCCTGGGCGAAGGGCATGTCGGCGGTGACGCCGAGGTTGTTGCCGCAGGCGGTGAAGCCCTTCATGTGCTTCAGCTCCATGCGGGCCAGGCGGGCCAGCTCCTCGGCCTGGTCGGGCAGCAGGGTGCCGAGGGACATGTAGTTGTCGTGGGCTTCCTGCTCACCTTCGATGACGATCGCGTTGATCCGGCTGTAGGCGTCCTTGTAGGCGGCGGTGGTGAAGTCGGGCAGGTCGCTCCCCTCGATCGGGCCCACCGGATCCAGGGAGGAATCGACGGACGTGGTGGTTGCGAGGGTGGGCATGGGAACCACGGGGATATGCAATCCCCCGACTTTAGTCACGCTCCGCCGGATGTCGGCGGCCAGTCGCTGTGCAGCAGGGCCTCCAGCCGCCGCTGCCAGCTCTCCACCAGGCAGTCGAACAGCTGGCGGCCCAGCTCCTCGCTGGCGCCGCACGGATCGCCGATCACGCCGCTGGCACTGATCTCCTGGGTGCGCCAGGCGCTGGGGCAGGCCCCCTCCAGGCTCCAGCCCTCGGGCGGGGCCTGGAGGGGGCCGGGGCCGTCGGCGGCGGGCAGGGGCCCGGCGGTGCCCGGTTCGAGAAACAGCATCAGGCTGGTCTCGGCCAGGCCGGCGTGGAGGCCGTGGCTGCGTTCCGGCTCGGGAATCAGCGGCGCGAGCCCATCGACGCCGCGCCACAGGAAGCAGGGCAGCACCGCCAGGGCGGGTTCCAGCACCCGCAGCTCCCGGGCCGCCGCCTCCAGCAGGCCGATCTGGCCGCCATGGGCGTTGAAGAGCACCAGCCGCCGGAAGCCCGCCGCCGCGACTCCCCTGCCGACGGAGCGCACCAGGTCGATCAGCAGCTCGGCCGGCAGGCTCAGGGTTCCCGGGAAGCCCAGGTGCTCCGGCGAGAAGCCGAGGCTCTGCAGCGGCAGGCGCCAGATCGGCAGGTCGGGGGCGAGCCGGTCGAGCACCGCGGCGGCCACCCGTTCGGCGAACAGGGCATCGGTGCCCAGGGGCAGCAGCGGACCGTGCTGCTCGACGGCGCCCAGGGGCCAGAGCACCGTGCTGCCCGGACGGGCCGCCTGCTCACGCACCGTCGTCCAGCTGAGGCTGGCGAGGCGTCGCTCGGTGCTGGGGAGCATCGGCGGGGGGGAGGACCGGCCTCTGAGGGGTGATTCGTACAGTGTGGAGCCCCGTGCTTCGCTGAGGACCTCCATGGCAGGAACCGGCAACCCCGCGCCGCGTCAGCCCCGGAACCCCGCCCAGCGCCCCACGCCGCCGGCGAGGCCTGCCGGGTCGGCCCCGGCGCCGCTGCGCAAGCCGCCCCAGGTGTTGATGATCAAGAAGGAGGACGAGGCGGCGCCCGAGTCCCCCCTCGCCCCGGCCGCCCCCGGTCCGTCCGGCGCCCCGTCGGCGGCCGCCGCCCCTGTGGCCGCGCCGGTGCGGCCCGCCCCGCCCGCCGCCGAAGACGACGACCGCTTTGGTCTGGAGGGCCTCGAGGGCCTCACCATGGCCGATCTGCTCGGACCGGCCCCCGATCGGCGCGGCGGTTCGGCGCGATCGGCGGGCCGGGGTCCGGCCGCCGCAGAGGCGGCCCCGGGTGAATCGCCCCGCCAGGCCCGCACCGTCGACGATTTCGACTTCGACGAGGAGGCCTTCCTCGCCGCCCTCGACGAGAACGCCCCGGTCGGCACCACCGGGGAGGTGGTCCAGGGGGTCGTGATCGGCATGGAGAGTGACGGGGTCTACGTGGACATCGGCGGCAAGGCCCCCGGCTTCATGCCCAAGAGCGAGTGCGGCCTGGGGGTGATCACCAACCTCAAGGAGCGCTTCCCGAAGGGGCTGCCGATCGAGGTGCTCGTCACCCGGGAGCAGAACGCCGACGGCATGGTGACCATCAGCGCCCGCGCCCTGGCCCTGCGCCAGAGCTGGGAGAAGGTGCGCCAGCTGGAGAAGGAGGGCAAGGTGGTGCAGGTGAGGGTCAACGGCTTCAACCGTGGCGGCGTCACCTGTGACCTGGAGGGCCTGCGCGGCTTCATCCCCCGCTCCCAGCTCAACGAGGGCGAGAACCACGAGGCCCTGGTCGGCCAGAATCTGGGCGTCGCGTTTCTGGAGGTCAATGCCGAGACCCGCAAGCTGGTGCTGTCGGAGAAGCGCGCCGCCACCGCCGCCCGTTTCGCCACCCTGGAGGTGGGGCAGCTGGTGGAAGGCCAGGTGGTGTCGATCAAGCCCTACGGCTTCTTCGTCGACCTGGGCGGCGTCAGCGGCCTGCTGCACCAGTCCTCGATCACCGGCGGGGCCCTGCGGGATCTGCGCGAGGCGTTCCAGCAGGGTGAGCACCTCAAGGCCCTGATCACCGCCGTCGACCCCGCCCGGGGCCGCATCGCCCTCAACACCGCCCTGCTCGAAGGTCCCCCCGGCGAGCTGCTGATCGCCAAGGACACGGTGATGGCCGAGGCCGAGGACCGGGCCCACCGGGCCCGCTCGCTGCTGCGCCAGCAGGAACAGGACGCAGGATGAGCGCAGCCGTAGCGGTGCAGGCCCCCGGCCCCGACTGGGAGCTCGATTACTACTCCAGGCCGATCCTGGAGGCCGATGGCAAGAAGCGCTGGGAGCTGCTGATCTGCTCGACGCAGGGTCTCCAGCCGGCGCCGGACCCCTTCCGCTGGTCGATGGCCTGTCCGGCCGCCAGCGTCAATTCCCAGTGGCTGCGCGGGGCGATCGAAGCCGCCCTGGCGGCGGCCGCCGAGCAGGGTTACGGACCGCCGCGGCGGCTGCGCTGCTGGCGCGGCTCGATGCGGGCCATGGTGCAGCGGGCGGCCGAAGGGCTCGGCCTGGAGCTGGTGCCGAGCCGGCGCTGCTACGGCCTGGTGGAGTGGCTGCGGGAGCGGCAGGCCAGCGTCTACCCCCAGGAGCCGGGCTACATGGCCGGCCCCCTCGCCCCGCCACCGCAGCCGATTCCCCCCGTGGCCCTGCCCCTGCCGGAGGCGGCCCGGGGCGACAGCTGGAGCTGGGCCACCCTGCCGGCCGCCACCCTGGCCGAGGCCGGCGGCTGGGAGATCGCCTTCCCCGGCCTGGTGGCCCTGCCCTCCGAGGTGGATCCCGCCACACCGGTGCCCGGGATCCGGCTGTTCAGCCGCCGGCGGGCCCTGGCCATCGCCGGCTGGCTGTCCGGCCTGGAGCCGACCCGGCTGGAGGTCAGTTCCGGCCAGCTGGTGCTGGAGGCCGGCCTCGAGGATCGCTGGATCCTGGCGCGCCTGCCGGAGGAGGAGGCTCGGCTGGCCCAGCAAGCCCTGGCGGAGGCCAGGGAGCGGGCCGGTGGCCTGCAGTTCATCGCCATCCAGGCCAGCGAGGAGGCCTCCAGCCTCGAGGGCTTCTGGCTGCTGCGCGACCTGCCCGAGGGCTGAGGCGGATGGCTGAGGCGCTCGAGCCCCCCTTCGATCGGCCCGACGCCGGCTTCAACGACCTGCCCGGCTGGACCTGGGTGGGCACCTATGGCGGCCACTACCTCCAGTGCGACCTGCTGGCGGCCTTCGAGCACGGTTTCTTCACCCGCCAGTGGCAGGGGCGGCCGCCGGAGGAGCTGGCCGGCGCCCTCAGTGCCGGCGTCAGCGTGCACCGCACCCGCCAGGTCCATGGCGCCGTGGTGCTGGCCGCCTCCGCCGCCGACCGGGACCCCTGGCCGGAGGCCGACGGACTGCGCAGCGACCGGGGCGGCCAGAGCCTCTGGGTGTGCGGGGCCGACTGCACCCCCGTGCTGATCGCCGACCCCGCCAGCGGCCGGGTGGCGGCCTGCCATGCGGGCTGGCGCGGGGTCGCGGCCAGGATCGTGCCGGCGGCGATCGAGGCGCTGGTGGCGGGTGGCGCCAGCCGTGATCGGCTGCTGGTGGCGCTCGGCCCGGCCGTGGCCGGTTTCCGTTATCAGGTGGAGCGCTCCGTGACCCTGCAGGTGGCCGCCGCCATGGCGCCCGAGGGCAGCGGTCCGTCGCCGGAGCGGGCCCTGGCCGATCTGGAGCGCTGCGGTGCCCTGCTGCCGGATCCCGCCCCCGGCCGGGACCGGCTCGACATCCGACGGGCCACGGCCCTGCAGCTGGAAGGCCAGGGGATCGGGCCGGAGCGGATCGGCCTCTGCCCGCTCTGCACCGTGGCCGAAACGGCCCTGTTCCATTCCTGGCGCCGCGACGGGGTCAGGGCGGTGCAGTGGAGCGGTGTGGTGTCCCAAGGCTGAGCGCCACCGCCTCGGCCACCTTGATGCCGTCGATCGCCGCCGAGAGGATGCCGCCGGCATGGCCGGCCCCCTCCCCGGCCGGGAAGAGCCCCGGGGTGCTGAGGCTCTCCAGCCCGGTGGGGTGGCGCAGCAGCCGCAGGGGTGAGGAGGTGCGGGTCTCGACGCCGGTCAGCAGCGCCCCCGCCATGGCGTAGCCCGGGATGCGCCGGGCGAAGGCCGGCAGGGCCTCCCGGATCGCGTCGAGGACGTAGGCCGGAAGGCAACCATCCAGGCTGCCGAAGCGCAGGCCGGGCTGGTAGGAGCCCACCACCGCCTCCGAAGGGGGCTCCCGGCTGGGTCTGTGCTCCAGGAAATCCGCCAGCCACTGGGCCGGTGCCCGGTAGTCGCCGCCGCCGGCGTCGAAGGCCTGCCGCTCCCAGTGGCGCTGGAAGGCGATCCCGGCCAGGGCCTCCTCCCCCTCCTGGGCGTAGGGCGCCAGATCCTCCTGGCTGATCGGCACCACCAGGCCACTGTTGGCATTGCGCTCCCGGCGGGAGTGCTGGCTCATGCCGTTGGTGACGACGCAGCCCTCCTCCGAGGTGGCCCCCACCACCAGGCCGCCGGGACACATGCAGAAGCTGTAGACGCTGCGGCCGGCGCCGGCCCCCCCCTCGGCGTTGCCGTGGTGGACCAGCTTGTATTCCGCCGGCCCGAGCCGCGGATGGCCCGCCGCCTCCCCCCAGCGGGCCCGGTCGACCAGGGCCTGGGGGTGCTCGATCCGCACCCCGACTGCAAAGGGCTTGGGCTCCATGGCCACACCGAGGCGATGCAGCATCGCGAAGGTGTCCCGGGCGCTGTGGCCCGGAGCCAGCACCAGATGGTCGCAGGCGATGGCCGTGCCGTCGGCCAGCCGCACGCCCGCCAGGCGCCGCTCGGGTCCGTCCCCCAGCAGCAGCTCCACCACGTGCTGACCGAAGCGGACCTCGCCCCCCAGGGCCTCGATCCGGGCCCGCAGCCCGCGCACCACCGTGGCCAGCTTGAAGGTGCCGATGTGGGGGTGGTGCAGGGTGAGGATCTCCGGATCGGCCCCGGCCGCCACCAGCTCCTCCAGCACCTTGCGGATGTAGGCGGGGTTCTCGCTCACCTGGCTGTAGAGCTTGCCGTCGGAGAACGTGCCGGCGCCCCCTTCGCCGAACTGGGCATTGGAGCCGGGATCGAAGCGGCGGCGGCCCTGCCAGAAGCCGAAGGTGTCCGCGGTGCGCTCCTTCACCGCCTTTCCGCGCTCCAGCAGCAGCGGCCGCCAGCCCATCTGGGCGAGCAGCAGGGCGGCGAAGTAGCCGCAGGGGCCGGCACCCACCACCACCGGGCGCAGCTCCGCGGCGGCTGCCTCGGCCCGGGCCACGGGCCGGTAGCGGCTGTCCGGGGTCGGACGCAGGTGGGGGTCGCCGGCGTAGCGGCGCAGCAGGCGGCGCCTGGCGCCGGCCTCGAGCTCCAGGTCGAGGCAGTACACCAGGGCGATGGCACCGCGCTTCCGGGCATCGACGCTGCGCTTCACCAGGTGATGGCCGCGCAGTTCCCCCGGGGCGAGCCGCAGCCGGCGGGTGATGGCCGCCTCCAGGTCGTCGGCGCTGTGGTCGAGCGGCAGTTTCAGCTCGCTGAGGCGCAGCACGGCCGGGGCAGGCGGGGGGCTGGTGGCGTTCTAGGGCACGGCGCGGCAGGGGCGCCAACGCTCATGGCGAACCCTGCCGATCCGGCGCCGAAGGTGCCATGGTGGAGTCTGATCGCGCCTGGGGCCGGATTTCGGATGGGTCTGGCTCACTGTCCCCTCTGCATGGGTCTGGCGGCGCTCTGCCTGGTGCGTTGCGGCGCCCATGCCGTGCTTCTCCGGCGCCTCTGGTTTGGGAGGGTCGGGACGCCGGCGGGCCCAGGGCCGGTGCGGCTCCGCCAGGCCGCCTGCTGAGGCGAACCGGAGACCGCCCCGTCAGGCCCTCCCTGCCGGGCTGGCCACGTTCCGCTCGGCCTCCAGGGCGGCGATGGCGATGCGGGTGGGCACCACCGCGTCGGGGTTGAGGCTGATCGAGTCGATCCCCTCCTCCACCAGGAAGCGGGCGAAGTCGGGGTAATCGCTGGGGGCCTGGCCGCAGATGCCGATCTTGCGGCCGCAGCGGCGGGCCGTGCGGATCGCCAGCCGGATCATGTCCTTGACCGCGGGATGCCGCTCTTCGAACAGGTCCGCCACCAGGGCCGAATCCCGGTCGAGCCCCAGGGTGAGCTGGGTGAGGTCGTTGGAGCCGATCGAGAAGCCGTCGAAGCGCTCGGCGAAGGCCTCGGCAGCGATCACGTTGCTCGGCAGCTCGCACATCACATACACCTCCAGGCCGTCCTTCCCCCGCACCAGCCCCTCGCCGGCCATCACCGCCAGCACCCGGTCCCCTTCCTCGGGGGTGCGGCAGAAGGGGACCATCGGGATGACGTTGGCCAGCCCCATCGACTCCCGCACCCGCCGCAGGGCCCGGCACTCCAGCGCGAAGGCGGCGCGGAAGGCGGGGGCGTAGTACCGCGAAGCCCCGCGCCAGCCGATCATCGGGTTCTCCTCGGTCGGCTCGAAGGCTGCCCCGCCCAGGAGGCGGGCGTACTCGTTGCTCTTGAAGTCGGAAAAGCGCAGGATCACCGGCCGGGGATGGAAGGCGGCGGCGATCCGGGCCATGCCCTGGCTGAGCAGGTCCACGTAGTAGTCGGCCGGTGTGTCGTACCCCGCCACCAGCGCGGCGATGGCGGCCCTCTCGGCTGGGTCCGCCACCCGCCCGGGTTCCAGCAGGGCCATGGGGTGCACCCGGATGTGGTTGGCGATGATGAACTCCAGCCGGGCCAGGCCCACGCCGTCGCAGGGGATCGAGCCCAGGTGGAAGGCCTCCTCGGGGTTGCCCACGTTCATCAGGATCCGGGTGCGGGTGGCCGGCAGGTCGCCGATGGCCTGCTCCTCCACCCGGAACGGCACCGCCCCCCGGTAGACGTGCCCCACGTCCCCTTCGCAGCAGCTCAGGGTGATGGTGTCGCCGTCGGCGATCCGGCCGGTGCCGTCGCCCGTGCCGACGATCGCCGTCAGGCCCATCTCCCGGGCGATGATCGCCGCGTGGCAGGTGCGGCCCCCCTGGTCGGTGACCACACCGCTGGCCTTGCGCAGGATCGGTTCCCAGTCGGGGTCCGTGCGGCGGGTCACCAGCAGGTCACCGTCCATGAACCGGGCGATCTCGCCGGGATCATGGATCACCCGGGCCCGGCCGCTGCTCACCGAGGCGCCGATGGCCCGGCCGCTGGTGATCTCTTCGGCCGTGTGCGGCTCCAGGTGCCAGCTGCGCAGCACCGCCCCGCCCCGGCGGGATTCCACCGTTTCCGGCCGGGCCTGGAGGATGAACAGCTCGCCGCTGAGGCCGTCCTTGGCCCATTCGATGTCCATCGGGGTGGGTACCCCGCGGCGCTCGCCGTAGTGGCGTTCGATCACGCAGGCCCAGCGCGCCAGGGTCAGGGCCTCGGCGTCGCTGAGGGCGAAGCGCCGGCTGTCCTCGGGGGCCACGGCCTCGTTGCGCACCGCCCGGCCATCGCCGCCGCCGGGGTCGGCATAGACCATGCGCAGGGCCTTGCTGCCCAGCCGCCGGCTCAGGATCGGGGCGAACCCCTGCTCCAGGGTGGGCTTGAAGATCAGCCACTCGTCGGGGTTCACGGCCCCCTGCACCACGTTCTCCCCCAGCCCCCAGGCGGCGGTCAGCAGCACGGCGTCGCGGAAGCCGGTTTCGGTGTCGATGCTGAACATCACCCCGGAACTGGCGAGGTCGGAGCGGACCATGCGCTGCACCCCGATCGAGAGGGCCACCTCCAGGTGATCGAAGCCGTGCTGCTGCCGGTAGACGATGGCCCGATCGGTGAACAGCGAGGCGTAGCAGCGCCGGCAGGCCTCCAGCAGTGCCGCCTCCCCCTCGACGTGCAGAAAGGTCTCCTGCTGCCCGGCGAAGCTGGCTTCCGGCAGATCCTCGGCGGTGGCGCTGGAGCGCACCGCCACCACGGCCGGGCCACCGCCGGAGGCCAGTTCATTGCTGAGCTCCCGGTAGGCCGCCACGATCGCCTGCGCCAGCTCAGGGGGCAGCTCCGCCTGGCCCAGCCGCTCCCGGGCCCCCTGCCCGGCCGCCTGCAGGGCCGCCAGATCGTCGGCATCCAGCCCGTCGAGCAGCCCGGCCAGGACGGGTCTGAGCCCGTTGGCGGTGATGAACAGCCGGTAGGCGGCCGCCGTGGTGGCGAAGCCCCCCGGCACCCGGACGCCGGCGGGCTCCAGCCGCTGGATCATCTCGCCCAGGGAGGCGTTCTTGCCGCCCACCTCGGCGATGGCGTCGAGGCCGACCCCGGCCAGGGGCACGACGAGCCGATCGGAGTCCCGCATCCCCTTCGCCCTGACTGAGCCAACTCTGGGCCCGCCCTCCCCTGGCGGCGCCGGGCTGTGATCTTTGGTCGTCGCGCCGGTGCCTGGGCCGGCGCTCAGGGGTCAGGGTCGGGGTCGGGCGGGCCGGATTCGGGCAGCAGCTGGGCCAGCAGGCCGGCTCCCATCAGGACGGCGCCGAGGGTGAGGGCCAGGCCCCGGTTGGCGGCGGCGGGGCCGTCCACCCAGGTGCCGGCGGCCAGGAAGGCCCCTCCCAGCAGCAGGGTGGGCACCAGCACGATGCCCTTCGCGGTGCGGTTGAGGCTCATGGGCAGGCCTCCGGCCGGGCCAGGCCGGCACCGATCAGCCCGTCGGCGATGTCCTCGCCGCCGGCCAGCAGGCTCACCCGGGCCAGCAGGGTGCCGTCCCGCTGCCCCAGGGGGCGCAGGTTCACCCGGGTGCGGCGGGGCAGGGCCTGCCGCAGCCAGCTGATCGCCTCGGCTTCCTGCCCGGGAGCCAGCTCCATGCAGGCCAGTTCCACGGGATAGCTGCGGTTGCCGTCCCCCACCTGCAGCAGGGTGCCGCTGCGCACCTGGTACACCTCTGCCGCGGCGGCCGCCCCGGGCCAGGCGATCACCAGGGCCAGCAGGACCCCCAGCAGGGTCAGAGCTTGGCGCCGCAACTGGGGCAGAAGAGGTGGGCGCTGGCCGTGGTGCTGCCGCAGGCGTTGCATTGGCGGATGGTGTCGATGGCCAGTTCGGGATGGCTGGGCAGGCCCACCATCTGGGCGTTGCTGGCGCCCGGGGGCACCATCGGGTAACAGTTCTCGTTGCGGCGCACGCGCACATCGACGAACACCGGGCCCGGATGGGCCAGGGCCTCGGCGAGGCCGGAGCGCAGCTGGGCCCGGTCGGTGATGCCGATGCCCTTGACGCCGAAGGCTTCGGCCAGGGCCGGGAAATCGGGCATGCCGCCGGTCATCTCGGAACTGGAGTAGCGCTCCTCGTAGAAGCTCTCCTGCCACTGGCGCACCATCCCCTGCCAGCCGTTGTTGAGCACCACCACCTTCACCGGCAGCTGGTACTGGCTGAGGGTGCCCAGCTCCTGGATGTTCATCAGGATGCTGGCGTCGCCGGCCACGCAGATCACCGTCTCGTCGGGGAAGGCGGTCTGGACGCCCATGGCGGCGGGCATGCCGAAGCCCATGGTGCCCAGGCCGGCACTGCTGATCCAGCGCCGGGGTCCGTTGCGCAGGAACTGGGCCGCCCACATCTGGTGCTGGCCCACATCGGTGGTGTAGAAGGCCTCGGGCGCCAGCTCCCGCAGGGCGATCACCACCTCCTGGGGGGCGATCTCGCCGGTGGGCTGGGGGATCACCAGCGGGTAGTGGTGCTTCCAGGTGTCGATGCGCTCCAGCCAGGCGTCGGTGCGGCGGTTGGAGCCTTCGCCGACCGAGGCCTGCAGCAGGGCCTCCAGGGCCTGCTTGACGTCGGAGACGACGGGCACCTCGGGCACCCGGTTCTTGCCCACCTCGGCCGCATCGATGTCGATGTGGATCACCTGGGCCCGGGGGGCGAAGCTGTCGAGACGGCCGGTGACCCGGTCATCGAAGCGGGCCCCGACGGCGATCAGCAGGTCGCACTCGGTGACGGCGAAGTTGGCGTAGGCGGTGCCGTGCATGCCGAGCATGCCGACGGAAAGGGGGTGGTTCTCGTCGAAGGCCCCCTTGCCCATCAGGGTGGTGGTGACCGGCAGCCGGAACCGTTCGGACAGCTGGTGCACCTCGGCGTGGGCGTCGGAGGCGATGGCGCCGCCACCCACATAGAGCAGGGGGCGCCGGGCCTGGCGGATCAGGCCCAGGGCGGCGGCGATGGCCTCCGGTCGGGGGGCCGGGGAGCGCTTGAAGCCGGAGGGGATCGCCGATCCCGGGGCCACGGGGGTGTAGTCGAACTCCTCGGCCCCCACGTCCTTGGGCACGTCGATCAGCACCGGCCCGGGCCGGCCGCTGGCGGCGATCAGGAAGGCCTCCGCCACGATGCGGCCGATGTCGGCGGGGTCGCGCACCACCCAGGAGTGCTTCACGATCGGCAGAGTGATGCCGAAGATGTCGGTCTCCTGGAAGGCATCGGTGCCGATGGCGGCCCGGGGCACCTGCCCGGTGATGACCACCATCGGCACCGAGTCCATCTGGGCGGTGGCGATCCCCGTGACCAGGTTGGTGGCACCGGGGCCGGAGGTGCCGAAGCAGACGCCCACCCGGCCGGTGGCGCGGGCGTAGGCGTCGGCGGCGTGGGTGCCGCCCTGCTCGTGGCGCACCAGGATGTGCTGCAGCCAGCCCCGGGCCTCCGCCTTGTGGAGCTCGTCGTAGATGGGAAGGATGGCGCCGCCCGGGTAGCCGAAGATGTGGCGGACGCCGTGGCGATGCAGGGCATCCATCAGGGCGTAGGCCCCGCTCACCCGCATCGGCGCTGACGACGGCGCCGGAGCCTCAGGGGTGGAGGCACTGGGGCTGCTGGTCCCGGCGGCGGCGATGGCGGAGGGAAGGGGCGTGAGCGTCACGGCGGCGGCTGGGGTCGGGCGAAGGGGAGGGAGTCGTCAGGATGGGAGAGCGGTCGGCCCGGGTGCCAGGCGTCCGGGCAGGGGTCTCGGAACCATCAGCGGAAGACGCCAAGGTTAGGTCGCTGGAGGGGGTTTGGGTTGCGCTGACGGCGGCTCTCCGCCATGGCCCGCAACACTCGGGCTGGATCCATCCAGGCGCCCCGATAACGCATGCCCCAGTGGAGGTGGGGTCCGGTGGTGCTGCCCGTGAGGCCCACATGGCCGATCACCTGGCCGGTGGCCACCCGCTGTCCCTCCCGCAGCAGGATGCCGCCGCTGCGGTAGACCCCGTTGCCGGCCTGGCCCCCGAGGTGGCAGTAGATGTGCTCGTAGCTGCCGGAGCGGATCACCAGCCCGTTGCCGCAGCCGCCGTCGACGATCACCTCGCTCACCGTTCCCGCCCACCAGCTGCGGATCGGCGATCCCAGGGGCGCCGCGATGTCGATGCCGTAGTGGGGTCGGACATCGCCGCTGAGGGGGTGGGAGCGCATGCCGAAGCCGCTGGTGTAGCCCGCGAAGCTCGCCACCGGAAATACCCCCCGGCCCCAGAGGCTGGCGTTGCGGGCCTCGGCGGGCAGCGCCTGACTGCTCAGCCCCAGGGTGGCGGCGATCACCAGCGACCGGCTCCGCAGGCCGGGACGCCTGGGGCGCTCAGAGCAGTCCAAGGGCATGCAGCGGGCCGTGACCGGTGAGCAATTCCAGCAGAAAAGCGGAGAATCCGACCATCGCCAGCCGGCCATTCCAGACCTCGGAGCTGTTGTTCCAGCCCCAGGCCCACTTGTCCTGGGGATAGAGCTTGACCTTCTTGGGCAGCTGGGCCGCCATGTCGAGATTCACCTCCGGGCCCGCCATGGCTTCCTGCACCAGGTCGGCGAGGCCCTGGATGAAGGTGGGGTCGGTGTCGAGGGCCGGCACCCGGCGGAAGTGGCTCACACCGGCTTCGGTGGCGATCTCCCGGTACTCGATGTCGATCTCCTCGAGGGTCTCGATGTGCTCGCTCACGAAGCTGATCGGCACCACCACCAGCTCCTGGACACCCTGCTCACCGAGCTCCCGCAGGGCGTCCTCGGTGTAGGGCTTGAGCCATTCCACCGGACCCACCCGGCTCTGGTAGGCGAGGGTGGAGGGGTTGGGGTGGCCCAGCAGCTGGGCGAGCCGCTCCATCACCAGCGCGGCGCAGGCCTCGATCTCCTTCTGATAGGGGTCGCCGGCCTCCTCCACGTAGCTCTTGGGCACCCCGTGGGCACTGAAGAAGATGTGGGCCGACTCCGGTGCCTCGCAGTGGTGGATCTCGCGGGCGATCAGCCCCGCCATGGCATTGATGTAGCCCGGATGGTCGTACCAGCTGCGGATGCAGCGGATCGGCAGGCGTCGGAAGGCCGGGTCGGCCTGACGCAGGCGCTGCAGCTCCCGGAAGCTGGAGCCGCTGGTGCTGATCGAGAAGTGGGGATAGAGCGGCAGCACCACCACCTCCTCCACGCCGTCGGCCTTGATGTCGCCCACCGCCGATTCGGTGAAGGGGTGCCAGTAGCGCATCGCCACGTAGCTGGTGGCATCGACACCCTCCTGGCGCAGGCGGCTCTGCAGCTCCCGGGCCTGCTGCTCGGTGATGCGGCGCAGGGGGGAACCGCCGCCGATGGAGCGGTAGGCCTCCTTCGACTTGCCGCTGCGGAGCGTGCTGATCAGCCAGGCCAGCGGCTTCTGCAGCGCCGGCGTGGGCAGGCGGATGATCTCCGGATCGGAGAACAGGTTGTAGAGGAAGGGCCCGACGTCCTCGATCCGTTCCGGACCGCCGAGGTTCAGCAGCAGCACGCCGACCCTGGCCATGCCTTCGATCAGAAAGGCAGAGCGTAACCCCGCCTCCCCACCGGCGGCTGCCCGAGGGTCACCGCCCCCTGCCCTGGCGGCTCACGGACGGCAGGGGTAGTTTCCGGCTCAGCTCCCCGATCGCATCGCCATTCCCCCGGCCGCTGATCTGACAGAACTGGTGCGGCAGCGGAACCGGCAGCTGGCGGCCTCCGGCACGGCCCTGCGGCTGGAGATCCGCCAGCAGCGGCTCGGTCTGCGCGGGCCCCTGCCCTGTGCGAAGGGCACGGCGGCGCGGCCCGTGCAGCGGATCAGCCTGGGGCTGCCGGCCACGGCGGAGGGGGTGGCCGCCGCCCTCGACCAGCTGGCCCGGGTGCGGGAGGCGGTCGAGCGGGGCCGCTTCTCCTGGGAGCACTGGCGCCGCCGGCCGGCCGCACCAGCGCCCTCCCCAGCCGCCGGGGCCGCAGGGGAGCCGTGCCCTGCGCCTGCGCCACTGGCCTCGGCTGACGCCCCCGCCGGGGCCGCGGAGCTCACCTCGCTGCTGGCCGGCTTTGAGGCCGCCTTCTTCGCCGATCCCCGCCGCCGGCGCCGGCCCGCCGGCAGCCGCAGCACCTGGAGCGGCGCCTACCGGCCCTACCTGCGGCGGCTGGCGGCGGTGGCCGCCGCTTCGGCGCAAGCGCCGGCGGCCGTGGACGTGCCCCTGCTGGAGCGGGTGCTGGAGACCTACCCCCTGGCCAGCCGCAGCCGCCAGCAGTGCGGCCTCGCCCTGGGGGCCCTCGCCCACCACCTGGAGCTGCCCCTGCCGCCCGACTGGAGCGAGCGCAGCGGCGGCTACGGCCTGCATGTGGCCCGCTTCCGGGGCCTGCCCAGCGACGGGCGCATCCTGGAGCTGGTGGAGGCCATTCCCAACCCCCGCTGGCGCCTGGCCTATGGCCTGATGGCCACCTACGGCCTGCGCAACCACGAGGTGTTCTTCTGCGACCTCTCCGCCCTGGCGCCGGGGGGCGACCGGGTGCTGCGGGTGCTGCCCACCAGCAAGACCGGGGAGCACCAGGTGTGGCCGTTCCAGCCCGACTGGGTGGAGCGCTTCGGCCTCGAGAGCCTGGGGGAGGGCGGCGCGGCGCTGCCCCGGGTCTGCACCGACCTGCGCCGCACCACCCTGCAGCAGGTGGGCCGGCGGGTGGCGGAGCAGTTCCGCCGCTATGGGCTGCCGATCACCCCCTACGACCTGCGCCACGCCTGGGCCGTGCGCACGATCCACATCGGCCTGCCCGACACGGTGGCGGCCCGGATGATGGGCCACTCGGTGGCGATCCACACCCGCACCTACCACCACTGGATCACCCGCCGCGACCAGCAGCAGGCGGTCGACACGGCCCTGGCGCGGCTCCGCCAGAGTGCCCCAAACGGACACGGCTCCCCATGACGGCGAACGCCTCCTCTCCCTCCACCGCCGCCGCGGATGACACCCTGGCCCTGGATCGCCAGGCCGAGGAGCTGGGCCCGGGGGGCGACCTGGCCCCCGAGGTGGACCAGGAGGCCTACCGCCGCCGCATGCAGCGGCGCCGCGAGGTGCAGCAGCAGCGGGTGGGGGAGCGGAACCTGGAGAAGGGCCTGGTGCTCGTGTTCACCGGCGAGGGCAAGGGCAAGACCACGGCGGCCCTGGGCCTGGTGCTGCGCACCCTGGGCCATGGCGGCAAGGTGGCGGTGGTGCAGTTCATCAAGGGCGGCTGGCAGCCGGGGGAGGCCCGGGCCCTGGAGCGGTTCGGCGACGACCTCCACTGGCACGCCCTGGGGGAGGGCTTCACCTGGGAGACCCAGGACCGGGAGCGGGACCGCCAGCTGGTGCAGAGCGCCTGGGAGCGCTCCTGCGCCTACCTCGCCGACGGCGAGCGCAGGCTGGTGGTGCTCGATGAGATCAACGTGGCCCTCAAGCTGGGCTATCTCGACCCCGAGACGGTGCTGGAGGGTCTGGCCCTGCGTCCGCCCCTCACCCACGTGGCCCTCACGGGCCGTGGCGCCCCGGCGGCCCTGCTGGAGCGGGCCGATCTGGTCACGGAGATGAAGGTGGTGCGCCACCCCTTCCGGGAGCAGGGGGTGAAGGCCCAGGCGGGCATTGAATACTGAGATCGTTCTGAAGTCGGGCCAGGCTGCAGACCAGCACCGACAGCCCGCTGACCAGCAGGGCCCGGTGCACCTCCGGCTCGCCCCAGAACCCCGGGCTGCAGCTGGCCCGGTCCAGGGCCGAGAGGGTGAGCCGGGCCATCACGTCACTGCTTCGGGGGCCGCTGGGGACGGGACATCCGGGCGGGTCGACGGCCATGGCGGTGCTCCTTTGCGGCAGTGAAGCGGCTGGCGCCGGCGACGGCAAGCTGGTGGCGGCGCGGGAGGGGTTGCTACTGTTCGGCCGATCGCACGAGTCGATGGCCTACAGGCGCGTTCTCCTCAAACTCAGCGGTGAAGCGCTGATGGGTGACCAGGGCTATGGGATCGATCCCGCCATCGTTCAATCGATCGCCAAGGATGTGGTCGAGGTGGTTTCCGGCGGCACCCAGCTGGCGATCGTCGTCGGCGGCGGCAACATCTTCCGGGGCCTGAAGGGCTCGGCGGCGGGCATGGACCGGGCCACGGCCGACTACGTCGGAATGCTCGCCACGGTGATGAATGCCATCACCCTGCAGGACGGGCTGGAGCGGGCCGGGGTGCCCACCCGCGTCCAGAGCGCCATCTCCATGCAGGAGGTGGCCGAGCCCTACATCCGCCGCCGGGCCATCCGCCATCTGGAAAAGGGAAGGGTGGTGATCTTCGGCGCCGGCTGCGGCAATCCCTTCTTCACCACCGACACCACCGCCGCCCTGCGGGCGGCGGAGATCAACGCCGACGTGATCTTCAAGGCCACCAAGGTGGACGGGGTCTATGACAAGGATCCCGCCAAGCACAGTGACGCGGTCCGCTACGAAACCCTCACCTTCCTCGACGTGCTGAGCGGCGAACTCGAGGTGATGGACAGCACCGCCATCGCCCTGTGCAAGGACAACGCCATCCCGATCGTGGTCTTCGACCTGTTCGGCTCGGGCAACATCGGCCGGGCGGTCGCCGGTGAGCCCATCGGCACCAGCATCGTGCCGGCGGCCCGCCGCTGACGTCCCCTCCCCACCACCCTTCCCCTGCCATGGATCTCGAAGCCAGCATGCGCAAGTCGGTGGAAGCCACCCAGCGCACCTTCAACACCATCCGCACCGGTCGGGCCAACCCCTCCCTGCTCGACAAGCTGACCGTCGAGTACTACGGCTCCGAAACGCCCCTCAAGGCGCTGGCGACGATCTCCACCCCCGACGCCCAGACGATCCAGATCCAGCCCTTCGACAAGGGCTCGATGGCGCTGATCGAGAAGGCCATCGCCATGAGCGATCTGGGCCTCACCCCCAACAACGACGGCCGGGTGATCCGCATCAACATCCCCCCCCTCACCGAGGACCGCCGCAAGGAGCTCTGCAAGCTCGCCGCCAAGTACGCCGAGGAGGGCAAGGTGGGCCTGCGCAACCTGCGGCGCGAAGGGATCGAGCGGATCAAGAAGCAGGAGAAGGACGGCGAATTCTCCGAGGACCAGAGCCATGACGAGCAGGAGAAGGTCCAGAAGCTGACCGATCGCTACATCGCCGAGCTGGAGAAGCACCTGGCCGAGAAGGAAGCCGACATCCTCAAGGTGTGAGCAGCCCTGCCGATGCCGACGTGATCGTCGTCGGGGCCGGCCCCGCCGGCGGCGCGGCGGCGTTCCACCTGGCCCACCTGGGCCGGCGGGTGATCCTGCTGGAGGCCCAGCGCCCGGGGCGCTCCAAGCCCTGCGGCGGCGGCATGGCCGCCTCGGTGCAGCGCTGGTTCCCCTTCGATCTGAGCCCCGCCGTCGACCAGGTGATCCGCCGGGTGCGGTTCACCTGGTGCCTGGAGGATCCGGTGACGGCCGAGCTGCCGGGGGAAGCCCCGTTCTGGATCGTGCGCCGCAGCGTTCTCGATGCCTTCCTGGCCGAGCGGGCCGTCGAGGCCGGCGGCGAGCTGCGCCACGGCTGCCGGGCCGAGCGGATCGAGCGCACTGGCGATGGCCTCTGGGAGGTCGCCGGACCGGGGGACCTGCGGCTGCGGGCCCGGGCCGTGGTGATCGCCGACGGCTCCGGCTCCCGCTTCGCGGCGCCCCTGGGCCTGGGGCCCTCCCGGCCCCGCTTCGCCGCCACGGTGTCGGTGGAGGTGGCGGCCGATCCCGAGCCCGCCGACATGGCCCGTTTCGAGTTCGGCCTGGTGCACCACGGCTTCTGCTGGGTGTTTCCCCGCCGGGGTGGCTACAGCATCGGGGTGGGTACCTTCGTCGGCCAGCAGGAGGCCGACAGCGGGGCGGTGCTCTCCGCCCTGCTGCCCAGCCTGGGGCTGCCGGCGACGGCGGGGGAGCGCCGCCACGGCCAGCTGCGCCTCTGGAACGGCCACCACCCCCTCCATGGCCCGGGCCTGCTGGCCGTCGGCGACGCCGCCTCGCTCTGCGATCCCTTCCTGGCCGAGGGCCTGCGCCCGTCCCTGCTCAGCGGCTGCGAAGCGGCCGCGGCCCTCGACCGCTGGCTCGACGGCGACGGCCCCGCCCTGGAGCACTACAGCCTGCGCATGCGCGAGGCCTGGGGCGATTCGATGGCCTGGGGCAAACGCATCGCCCAGGTCTTCTACCGGGTGCCGCGGGTGGGTTACCAGCTCGGCGTCAAGCGGCCCACCGCTCCGCAGCGCATCGCCCAGATCCTCTCCGGGGAGATGGGCTACGGCGAGATCGCCCAGCGGGTGATCCGCCGGCTGCTGTTCCAGCGGGGCTGAGGGCTCAGGAGCGGCTGGCGCCCTTCAGGTCCCGCAGGCGCTGGTCGATGGAGCCCAGCAGCTCGATGGCGAACATGGGCGCCTCCTGGACGGCGAACAGGAACTTCTCGCGGTTCATCACCAGCAGCCGGCAGGGGGTGAGGGCCGTGGCATGGCCGTAGCGGCGGTGGTCCTGGGTGACCAGGGCCCCGGCCCCGAAGACGTCGCCGGCCTGGATGTCCTCGTGGCCGGCATCGGCGTTCCAGCTCAGCCGCACCGTCCCCTCCAGCAGGCCGAACATGCAGTCACCGGGCTCCCCGGCCCGGAAGATGACGGAACCCGCCTCGACGTCCCGCACCTCACCCTTGTCGGCGAGGGCGCGCATGGTGTCGAGGGCGTGGACGGTGTGGGCCATGCGCGAACAGGGGGGAGGGTCCATCCTTGCCCATCAAGGTGAACAACCGATCAAGGCAGGGGCGGCGGCGGGCGGCCCGGGCTTCAGCGGCTGATCGCCAGCGGCGCTCCCAGGCCGCCGCGCACATCCTCGGGGGCGAGACGGCCGTCGTTGTCGGTGTCGAGGGCATCGAAGACCGCATCGCTGCCGAGCCATTCCTCCCTGGTGATGCAGCCGTCGCCGTCGAGATCGTTGAGCAGGAAGATCTCGTGCACCGCATGGGTGAAGGCGGCCCCGCCCTCGATCACGGCCAGACGATGGGCCAGCTGGCCTTCGAGGGTCTCGATCGCCTTGGAGAAGCCGCGGATGCCCTCATCGAGCTTCTCGCTGGCCATCGCATCCGCGGCCATCATCGTGCGGAAGGTGGCCTCATCGACGTGGATCCGCTCTTCGCTGGCGCCCGGATGGGCGGCATCCAGGCGGCGTTCCAGCGGAGCCTCGCTCTGGCGCAGCTGGTCCATCAGGGTCGGGGAGATGGTCAGAAGGTCGCAGCCGGCCAGTTCGATGATCTCGTCGATGTTGCGGAAGCTGGCCCCCATCACCTCGGTGCCGTAGCCGTGGGTCTTGAAGTAGTTGAAGATCCGCGTCACCGAGAGCACGCCGGGATCCTCCGCCCCGGGATAGCTGTCGCGACCGGTGGATTTCTTGTACCAGTCGAGGATGCGCCCCACGAACGGGGAGATCAGGGTGATGCCCGCCTCGGCGCAGGCCACGGCCTGGGCGAAGCCGAACAGCAGGGTGAGGTTGCAGTGGATCCCCTCGCGCTCGAGCACCTCCGCCGCCTTGATGCCCTCCCAGGTGGAGGCGATCTTGATCAGCACCCGGTCGGTGCCGATGCCCGCCTGGGCGTAGAGGCCGATCAGCTTGCGGGCCTTGGTGATGGTGGCCTCGGTGTCGTAGCTGAGGCGCGCATCCACCTCGGTGGACACCCGTCCCGGGACGATCTTGAGGATCTCCTTGCCGAAGGTGACGCTGATCTCGTCGATGGCCTCGCGCACCACGTCCTCGGCGGGGGCCTCGGCACCGATCACCTGCCGGGATTCGCGCAGGGAGCGGTCGATCAGCTCCTGGTAGGTGGGGATCTGGGCGGCGGCCAGGATCAGGGACGGATTGGTGGTGGCATCCCGCGGTGTGAACTGGCGGATCGCGTCGATGTCGCCGGTGTCGGCCACGACCACGGTCATGGCGGCCAGTTGTTCGAGAAGGTTGGCCATCGTGGAACGGTGTCGGGCGCGATGTCTGCTGGCCTTGACGCTAGCCATGGCCCCCCGCGGCGAGGCACGGGGGTTGTGGGAATGAGGACAGGCTGGCTCAGGAGCGGCTGGCCTTGGCGGTGATCCGGGCCGTGGGCTGGCTGGGGGGCACCTTCTCGATCACCAGCAGGGCCTCGGCGATCTGCCGGGCCACCGGCAGGGCCACGGTGGAGCCGTAGGCATTGCCCCCCTGGGGTTCGTCCACCACCACCAGCACCACGTAGCTGGGATCCTCCGCCGGCAGGATCGCCACGAAGCTGCAGATCCGGGCCCCGGGGATGTACACCCCGTTGCGGGCCTTCTGGGCCGTGCCCGTCTTGCCGGCGATCCGGTAGCCGGGGATCTTCATCCCCTTGCCGTTCTCCACCACCGATTCCATCCACTTGACCACGGTGCGGGTGACGGCCGGGTCCAGCAGCTGGACGCCCGTGGGGGCGGTGGCGCTGGCCAGGGCATCGCCGGAGCGCAGGCCGCGGGTGATGTGGGGGCTCACCAGCCGGCCGCCGTTGGCGAGCATCCCGTGCAGCTGCAGCAGCTTGAGGGGGGTCAGGGAGAAGCCCTGGCCGAAGGCGGCGACCGCCGGCTCGATCGGCGCCGAGGTGAACTCGCTGCGGCTCTTCAGCTGGCCGGCCACGGCCCCGGGCAGGTCGGTGTCCGGCATCTCGTCGATGCCGAAGGCCCGCAGCCAGTGCCAGAAGCGATCGCGTTTCACCTGGGCCATGGCCTTCACCATCGCCACGTTGCTGGACACCTGCAGCACCGTGGGGAAGTCGATCAGGCCGTTGGCGCGGCGATCGTGGTTGAAGATCGGCCAGCCACCGATCGTCAGCTGGCCCACGTCGTTCACCTTGTCGCCGGGGCGGATCGCCTTCTCCTGGAGGGCCAGGGCCAGGTTGATGGGCTTGAAGGTGGACCCCGGCTCGTAGAGATCCTGCACCGACCATTCCCGGAACAGGGCGGGGCTGTAGCTCCAGAACCGGTTGGGGTCGTAGGTGGGGGTGGAGGCCAGGGCCAGGATCTCGCCGTTGCGGGCATTCATCACCAGGGCCCCACCCTGCTTGGCCCGCCACTGCTTCACCTGCTTGGTCAGGGCCTGCTGGGCCACCTGCTGCAGACGGGCATCGAGGGTGAGCTGCAGCCGCAGGTCGTCGCCGTAGAGCGCCCCGGCCTGGAGGCCGTCGGGCAGGGGGGTGCCGTCGGCGCCGCGGCGCATGCTCAGGGTCACCTCCTGGCGGCGCAGGTCCCGGTCGCGGCTCTGCTCCAGGCCGGCCTGGGCCACCCTCTCCAGGTTGAGGAAGCCCACCACATTGGCGAACAGGGACCCCTGGGGATAGACGCGCTGGGGATAGGCCTCCAGATCGAGGCCGCTGATGCCCAGCTCCTTGACCCGGTGCGCCGTTTCCGGATCCAGGCCGGTGGCGAGCTTGACGCCGCTGCGGCGGCTGCCGATGGTCCGCAGCAGGTCGGCCGGCGGCTGGGCCAGCACCTTGGAGAGCTCCCTGACCACGTCGGCGGGGGGACGGATCTGCTGGGGTTCGTCGCCGGGAAGGTTGAAGTAACGGGGGTGGGCCCAGAGGGTGAAGCGCTCCTCATCGAGGGCCACCAGCCGGCCCATCCGGTCGACGATGGTGCGCCGCTTGCCGATGGGCGTGACCGCATGGGTCTGGATGGCCCGGGCCCGGGCCTGGAGCTCGGGGGACTTGACCACCTGCAGCCAGGCCAGCCGTCCCGCCAGCCCGACCAGGGCCGCGCACAGCAGCACATAGACGGTGAGCATGCGGCCGGTGGGGATCGGCTGGATCTCCACCACCCGACGGGTTGCCGTTCCCCTGGGGCGACGCCCACCCCCGGTGGCGGTCACCGGGGGGCGGCCCTCGCCGGGCCCGGAACGGGAGGCGGGGGGCATCAGTAGCCGGCCGGGATGGCCCGCAGCTGGAAGCCGGCGAGCAGCGGCAGGGGGGCGCGGGGGCGGCTGCTGCGGGGTTCGGGCAGATGGATGAGCTTGGCGCTGCTGGTGGGCTCCAGCAGGCCGGGACGCCGCACCAGGCTGAGGTGATGCTGCTCGAGCAGGGCGGACGACTCCTGCATGCGGTGCTCGAGGGTCTTGGAGGCCTCCAGCTTGGCGAAGCTGTACGCCCACTGGTTCTGCCAGTGCAGGGTGAGGGCGCTCAGGCCGAGCATGGACAAGCCCAGTCCCACCAGGGCGCCGCTGCTGATCCGATGCAGGCCGGCCAGCCAGGGGGCCTGCCGTTCGATCCGGCGTGCCGAGAGCGACCCCTCGATCAGCTGCAGGGGCCGCTGCAGGGACCTCGGATTCGGCAGCGGAGACTGGCTGCGTGGGGCGGGGGAGGCGGCCAAGGGACCTGATAGGCACTGCGCAAGTGAACCACCCATCGGGGACCGCAGCAAGCGCCGTCAGTCGGCGAGAAAGAGGAGATTCATGAAGGTCATCCCGTTCCAGAGGGCGTGCATCAGCACGGCGCTCCCCAGCCGGCCGCTGCGCCACCGCAGCCAGCCGAGGCCCAGGCCGAGCACGAACAGCGGGGCCAGTTCCGACAGGCTCAGGTGGGCGATCGCGAACACGGAGGCACTCAGCACCACGGCACCGGCTCCGCCGAGCCTCTGGCCCGCCACCGGCAGCAGCACGCCCCGGAACAGGACCTCCTCGAACAGGGGCGCCACCACCAGGGCGGTGACGGCGAAACAGACCAGTGCCAGCGGGTCGGCGCTGGTGAGCACCAGGTCGAGGAGGGGGTTGCTGCCTCCAGGGTCGGCCCAGACCCGGTCGATCGCCCAGCTCGAGGCCGTCACCACCGGCAGCACCATCAGCAGGCTGGCCAGCGCACCGCCCAGGGCCGAGCGGGCCGGCCGCCACCGCCACTGCAGCCAGCCCCCCGGCGGAGGGGTCCCCCGGCGCGGCAGCATCAGGGCCAGCAGCAGCAGCGGTGCGGCCATCAGGGCGGCGTAGAGCACCAGCACCTCGATGCCCTGGCTGAGGGCCCTGGGGGCGGCCAGGCGCTGCAGGGCGATCTGCAGCGGCGGCTGCACCACCATGGGAACGACGACTTCGCCGAGCACGACGAAGCCGCCGGCGATCAGCAGGGTCACATCGACGGGGCTCAGGGGCGGGCCCACCAGCGGCGGCGCGGCGCCCAGCCGGCCGCGCCAGGCCAGCCAGCCCTGACGCAGCAGCAGGGCGGCCCCCACCAGCAGGAACAGGGCCGGCAGGGTGGTCACCGCCAGCAGCATGAGCAGCAGCCGCAGGGACCGTTCCTCCGCCGGACAGGCCCCCGGGTCCCCCGGCAGCTGTTCGCAGACCAGCTGCTGCACCATCAGCGGCGCCGACCAGGGGGCGAGCAGCTGCTCGCGTTGCTCCGCCGTCACCGGCCGTCCGTCGAGCAGTGCCTGGATCAGGGGACGCCGCCCGGCGTCCACCTGGGTCGCCAGCTGCCCCAGCTCCGTGGCGTCGTCCAGGGCTGCCGCGCTCCCGGCGTCGCGCTCCAGCAGGGCGCTCTCGAGGCGGCGCAGGGCCAGCGGTGGCTCCTCGGCGGCCTCCATCTGCCGCCGCAGCTCATCGCCCAGCTCCCGCCGCGGATCCTCCCCGGTGAGCAGCGGCCGCAGCCCCTCCGGAACGGCCTCGGCCGCCAGGGCGGTCAGCTCGAGCTGCCGCAGGCTGAGGGAATCGACCACCGACGGGCGCTCGAGGCTGTCGATCAGGCCGCCCACCCAGAGCAGGCCGCACAGCGCCAGGCTGAGCAGGGCGAGAAGGCTCTTCCAGCCCGGTGGGGAGGCGGGCGGTCCGGATCGGGAAGGGGTTCCGTTCAACCGGACCACCTCGGCGGCGATGGGTGCTGATTCTCCCCTGCGCCCGTCCCATACGATGGCCGTGCCTGCGCCACAAGCACCTTGCCCCTTCGCATCGTGCTGGTCCGCCATGGGCTGAGCAGCTTCAACCTGGAGCACCGCATCCAGGGCCGTGACGACCTCTCCAACCTCACCGAGGAGGGGCAGCGCCAGGCCCGTCGCACGGGGGAGGCCCTGGCGGAGCTCGCGTTCACCGCGGTCTACAGCTCACCGCTGCAGCGGGCCAGCGCCACCGCGGCCGCCCTGCTGACCCGCCACGGCTCGCCGCAGGCCCCCGTTTTCGACGACGACCTGCTGGAGATCGATCTGGCGCCCTGGAGCGGCCTGCTGCGCAGCGAGGTGCGGGCCGTCGATCCGGAGCAGGAGCGCCGCTGGCGCGAGGCCCCCGAGACCATGGAGCTGCGGCGGGCCGACGGCTCCACCTACCGCCCGGTGCCCGAGCTGCTGGAGCAGGCGGGCCGTTTCGCCGATCGCCTGCTGGCCCGCCACGGCGATGACGACACCGTGCTGGTGGTGGCCCACAACGCCATCCTGCGCTGCCTGGTGCTGCACCTGCTGGGGCTGCCGGCGAGCGGCTTCCTGCGCCTCAGGCTCGACAACGCCTCCATCTCGGTGCTCAACCTGGTCCGCGGCGAGGGCGGGCGCCCCTCGGTGCAGCTGGAATCCCTCAACGGCACCGCCCACCTGGGCACGGCCCTGCCCCCGGCCGGACCGGGGTGCCGGTTGCTGCTGGTGCGCCATGGCGAGACCGACTGGAACCGGGAGGGCCGGTTCCAGGGCCAGATCGACATTCCCCTCAACGCCCACGGCCTGGCCCAGGCGGAGGCGGCGCGGGCCTTTCTGGCCCCGATCCCGCTGCAGCGCGCCTACAGCAGCGACATGGCCCGCCCCCTGCGCACCGCCGAGGTGATCCTGGGCTCCCATCCGGGGGTGCCGCTCACCACCGCCCGGGGCCTGCGGGAGATCGGCCACGGCCTCTGGGAGGGCCGGCTGGAGAGCGAGATCGCCGCCGGCTGGCCCGACCTGCTCGCCGCATGGAAGCGCACCCCCGAGACCGTGCAGATGCCGGAAGGGGAGACCATCGGCGGGGTGTGGGACCGGTCGCTGGAGGCCTGGAACCGGATCGTCGCCGGGCTGGATCCCCAGGAGACGGCCCTGGTGGTGGCCCATGATGCGGTCAACAAGACCATCCTCTGCGCCCTGCTCGGCCTCACCCCCGCCGACATCTGGGCCGTCAAGCAGGGCAACGGCGGCGTGACCGTGATCGACTACCCCCGGGGGGCGACGGCGCCGCCGGTGGTCAGTGCCCTCAATCTCACCGCCCATCTGGGGGGCGTGATCGACCGCACGGCCGCCGGCGCCCTCTAGCCGGCCCATCCCACCGAGGCCCCTGCCATGGTCCGTCAGCTGCTGATCCGCGGGGTGACTCTGCTGGAGGCCCCGGGGCGGCCGCCGCGACGGGCCGACGTGCTGCTGGAGGACGGGGTGCTGCGGGCGATCGACCCGCAGCCGGACGTGGTCCCGGGGGCGGCGGGCGTCGCTCCGTTCGACGCCGAGGGCTGCTGGCTGGCACCGGCCCTGGTGGATCCCCACAGCGTGCTGGAGGACCCCCTGCAGGGGCGTGCCGAAACCCTGGCCAGCCTCCGGGAGGCCGCCGCCTCGGGCGGCTACGGCACCGTGGCCCTGCTCCCGTGGGCCTCCAGCTGGCGCGATCGGCCCGAGCGGCTGGCCTGGAGCTGGCCGCACCCGATGCGCCTTCTCAACTGGGGCAGCTTCAGCGTCGACGGCCTCGAC
Organism: Cyanobium sp. Copco_Reservoir_LC18; assembly: GCF_009834675.1. Taxonomy (NCBI): domain Bacteria; kingdom Bacillati; phylum Cyanobacteriota; class Cyanophyceae; order Synechococcales; family Prochlorococcaceae; genus Cyanobium; species Cyanobium sp. Copco_Reservoir_LC18. The sequence continues at coordinate 40,956 of NZ_ASAC01000023.1, read as the reverse complement.
CGGGACCTGGCCCCCCACGGCGACCAGCTGGCCGCCGGCGCCTGCGGCCTGGCGGCCGGGGCGGCCCTGCCGCCGCTCGATCTGCTGGAGCGCGGCCTGCGGCTCGGGGAGATGGGGGACCGGCCGGTGCTGCTGCCGCCCCGGGACGGGGCCCTGGCCCGGCGCGGCTTCGTGCGGGAGCGGGTGGAGGCCCTGCGGGCGGGCTGGCCCCTCGATCCCCCCGGCAGCGAGACCCTCCCCCTCGAGACCCTGCTCTCCCTGGCCGACGATCTGCCCGCGGCGAACCTGCGGCTGATGAATGTCTCCACCGCCGAAGCGGTGGCCCGGCTGCGGCGCCATGGCCAGGCGCCCATGGCCTCGGTGGGCTGGTGGCACCTGGTCGCCGACAGCGGCGGCCTCGATCCCGCCGACGAGGGCTGGCTGGTGGAGCCATCCCTGGGGGGGCCGGCTGATCGGCGCGCCCTGATCGACGGCCTGGCCGACGGGGTCATCAGCGCCGTCGCGGTGCACCACATCGCCCTGGATGCGGAGGAGGAGCTGCTGCCCCTCGACCAGCGCCGCCCCGGCGTGGCGGGTCACGGTCTGGTGCTGCCGCTGCTGTGGGAGGAACTGGTGGGACGGCGGAGCTGGCGGCCGGAGCAGCTCTGGCAGGCCCTGTGCTGGGGACCCGCCCGCTTCCTGGGCCTGCCGGAGCCGGTGCTGGAGGCCGGCACGTCGCAGTGGCTGCTGTTCGACCCCCACCGCCCCTGGCGCTGGGAGGAGGCCCCCGATGGCTCCCTGGCGGCCAACCGGCCCTGCCGGGGGCGACCGCTGCAGGGTCAGGTGCTGGCGTGCGGACTCAGCGATCCGGCGCGCTGGGCTCTGGCAGCGGACCGGCCGAGCTGAACGGGAAGAAGCGCCAGAAGGCCCGGCCGATCAGCTCGCTCTCGGGCAGCAGCGGCCCCCCGGGCCAGAAGCGGGCATCCCAGCTGTTGGCCCGGTTGTCGCCCATCACCACCAGATGGCCGGGGGGCACCACCACGTCGATGGTGCGGCAGGGTCCGACCCCCTGACGGTCGACCGGGCAGTAGTTCTTCACGTAGGGCTCGTCGAGGGGACGGCCGTTGATGCTGACCCGGCCGCGGGGGTCGGCCACCACCCGTTCGCCGGGCAGGCCGATCACCCGCTTGATGTAGGCATCGCAGGCCGGCTGCTGGATCCCGGGCAGGGAGCCGATCAGGGGCAGGTTGACCAGCAGGCAGCGCAGAGCTCCCGGCTTGGTCGGGCCGGTGAGGATCGGATCGAAGTGGTACGGGGAGCGGAACACCACCACCTCACCGCGCCGCGGGGGACGCTGGCGGAAGGACAGCTTCTCGACAAGCAGCCGGTCCTGGAGCTGCAGCCCCGGCAGCATCGAGCCGGAGGGGATGTAGCGGGCCTCCAGCAGGAACTGGCGGATGCCCAGGGCCACCGCCAGGGTGATCAGCACGCTGCGCCAGAAGGCCCAGGGGCTCTCCTCCCGCTCCTCCTGGTGACGCTGCGGCTCCGGGCTGGGCGTCGGCTCGTCGTGGGCGCCGTGGTCGGCCGGTGGATCCGAGGGGCTCAAGGGGTTCGCGCGGCAGGTTCCATGGTCGGGAGGCAGATTAGGCACGCACCCGCCCGCCGCGTCCCCGATGGCACGCCCACGCTGGCACCAGAGCCTGGCCGCGCCCTCGAGCCGGCTGGAGCGGCGCTGGGATCGCTTCGTGGCCCTCTGGGCCGCCCTCAACCTGCTCTGGGTGGCCTTCGACATCAGCTACATCCCCCTGCGCACCTTCTGGCTGCAGCGCAATCTCTACCCGCTGCCGTCGGTGCCCCTGGCGGTGCCGCTCACCTTCATCCCCGACATCACCCCCTGGGTGGATCCGATCAAGGGGATCGAGCCGCACCGCGAGACCCAGGCCTACCTGCGCCAGTTCGACCGGCTGGACGCGGCCCTGGGCCAGGGCCCGACGGGTGCCGTCACCCCGATGCAGCGCCAGCTGCTGGCCGAACAGGCGCGGCTCACCGCCGAGATGATCGACTCCAACCCGATGCTGGCCTCGGGCACCTCCGGCACCCTGGAGAAGATCAAGAACCGCCTGCGCCAGCGCGCCGACCGGGACTCGGCCAAGCAGGCGGCGGCGGTGCTGCTGAGCCCGGAATGGATCGACGCCCATCCCTGGCCGCAGGAGCGGCTGTTCTGGCGCCAGCAGGTGCTGCCGCTGGTGGCCACCACCTACTGGCGCTCGATCGATGAGAACGGCCGCCCCACCGACCATTTCTGGCGCTACGACCTGCTCCTGTTCCAGAGCGTCTTCGCCCTCGACATCCTCCTTCGGGCCATCCGGCTGCGCCGCCGCCTGCCGGGCCTGAGCTGGGGCCGGGCCCTGCTGCGGCGCTGGATCGACCTGCCCCTGCTGCTGCCCTTCTGGCGCTGGCTGCGGGTGGTGCCGGTGCTGGAGCGGCTCCACACCAGCGGCCTGATCAGCATCGAACCGCTGCGGGCCGTGATCAGCCGGGCGGTGGTGGCCCTGCTGGCGGTCGAGCTGTTCGAGGTGCTGGCCCTGCAGCTGATCGACGGGCTGCAGCAGCTGATCCGCTCGCGCCGCTGGCCGATGCGGATCCGCGCCCTGCGCAGCCATCAGATGGTGGTCAGCAACGACGAGCGCGAGCTGGTGGAACTGGTGCGGATCTGGGGCCCCCTGCTGCTGGTGCGGGTGGCCCCGCGCCTGGCCCCCGAGCTCCAGGGGGTGCTCGGCCATGCCCTGCAGCAGAGCCTCCAGAACGCGATCGTGCCGCCGGGCCTGCGCCAGCTCCAGCCCCTGCTGCAGGTGGAGAAGGGGCTCAGCCGCCAGCTGGCCGGCGGGATGGTGGACAGCCTGCTCGACCTCACCCGCACCACCGGCGAGCGCCTCAGCCGCCGCGACGACCAGCAGCTGGAGCTGCTGCAGCGGTTCATCGACCGCTTCTGGGAGGAACTGGCCGATGCCCTGGAGAGCGGACCGGCCCTGGAGCGCTCCCAGCAGCTGCTGTGCACCTTCCTCGAGGAGTTCAAGGGCAACTACCTGAGCCAGATCAGCCGGGCCGGTATCGAGGGCCTGATCGAGGAGCTCGACCAGATCATGGTGAAGGGGGCCCAGGGGCCGGAGGGTCGCAACGACTCCCCTGACCCAGCAGCTCCTCCCAGTCCTGGGGACGGAACCCGGTGAGAATGCGACCGGAGGCGGTGACCAGGAAGGGACGCTTGATCAGGCGCCCGTCGGCCGCCAGGGCGGCCAGGGCCGTGTCCCGGTCCATCGCCTTGACGGTGGCGGCCCCCAGGGCCCGGTAGCTCTGGCCGCTGGTGTTGAACAATCGCCCGTAGCCCCCGGACTGGTCGTGGGCGGCGGCCAGCAGCTCCAGGGGCGGCGGGCTGGTGGTGATGTCGATGGCCTCGAAGGGAATCGCCCGTTCCCTCAGCCAGGCCAGCGCCTTCCGGCAGGTGCCGCAGCCGGCGTACTGGTAGAGAACGAGTGGGGCCCGGTCGCCGGCCATCGCGCCTACTTGCGGCCCACCAGCGCCTTGAGGGCCCCGACCAGGCTGTTGGAGCCCTTGCCCACACCGGCGTCCGGCCTGGTGCGGATGGTCACGTCGCCGTTGACGGTGGTGCGGCAGCTGAGGCGGTAGCTCGCAGGCCGATCCGCCAGGTAGACCTCCTCCACATCGCTGCGGGGGGAGAGGTTGCGGGCCCCCTCCACCACCTCCACCACGCAGGTGCCGCACTGGCCGAGGCCACCGCAGTTGTTGAGGTTGTTGAGGCCCGTGTAGGGATTCACCCCGGCGTCGAGGGCCGCCTTGCGGAGATTGGCCCCTTCGATGCAACCAACCTGCTGGCCTTCCTTTTCGAAACGGATGGTGGGCACGGTCGATCGGGGGTGAGGGGCGCCGCCCAACTTAGGTCACGCCCCGTCGTTTCGATCCCGGTTTCGTTGCCTTGAGAAAGGATCGGGGCGGCCGGGAGGGGCTGCCTACGATGGCCGGGTTGCCCGCAGACCTTGCTCTCCTCCGACCCCTCCCCGGCCCGGCAAGGCACCTACGACCTGGTGGTGCAGCAGCTGATCCCCGGCTACGCCAGCCTCGCCCGTCTCTCCGTGGCCCTGCTCTCCTCCTCCCCCCTGGCCTCGCGCCGGGAGGCCGCCGTGCTGGTGGCGGGATGCGGCACCGGGGCCGAGCTGCTGGAGGCCGACGCCCAGCGGCCGGACTGGCAGCTCACGGCCATTGATCCGTCGGCGGAGATGCTCGCGGTGGCCCGGCAGCGCCTGCAGAACCGCGGCCGGATCGACTGGCATCACGCCACGGTGGAGCAGCTCGGGGCCGAGGCCCGCTTCGATGGCGCCCTGTCGGTGCTGGTGCTGCAGTCCCTGCCCGACGACGGCACCAAGCTGGCCTTCCTCACTGCCCTGGCCCGCAGCCTGCGGCCCCAGGGGCAGCTGGTGCTGGTCGACCTGATGCGTCCGGAGCGCTCCCCCCTCACGGCCCAGGTGACCGAGGCCTGGCGCTGCTTCCAGCGGGCCAGCGGCGTGGAAGGGGGGGCGGTGGGATCCACCGCCCAGATCCAGGGATTCCACCCGATCGGCATCGCCCGTCTCACGGCCCTGGTGGAGGCCGCGGGACTCAGCGATCCGGCGCCCTTCTTCCAGGCCCTGGACTTTCAGGGCTTTCTGCTACAGCGACGGGCCTGAAGCGACGGTCCACCGATTCCTGCTGGCCGGGGAGCAGGGGGCGGTCCATGACCACACCGGCCAGGGGGACCAGCAGGGTGAGCAGACCCAGCAGGACACCCCCCAGGGTCCCGAAGGGCTGGTCGAAGAAGAGGGTTTCCGGATCTTCGGGGCCCGCACCGGGGGTTCTGCCGCCGCGGTTGGAGCCTCCGGACGTGGAGGGACGGGAAAGGGGCGTTCGGGGGCCCGGACTGTCCGGGTCTCCGCTGGAGTCAACCTCGCCGACGTCGGGGGTGGGGCAGAGTCCGGCGGAGAAGGGCCCCGGAGCGCCGGCGGCGGAAAGGCCGGCCGGGGAGGCAAGGGAGGCTGTTCCCCGATGGGAACCGGAGCGGGACTGGGGACGGACGGTTCGGACGTGATCCATGCGTTCGTGCAGCGGAGAGGCCCGGTGCACTGGACGGAGAACAAAGGTTGTTTGCAACGATTGTGCCACCGATCGGCTCGATCGGCCCCCCGGCGACGGCAAAACGACAGGGGGACCGGACGGCGGTGGTCCGCCTCCGTCCGCCCGTCAGGCGGCCGGCCGTGACTGGGAGTGTCTGTGGAGGTGCAGATCGGCGGGAGGCACCTCGGCCCCGTCGAGCCGGGCGCGGATGGCCCGCAGCTCCTCCAGGATCGACGCCAGCAGCTGCTGGGTGGCGGTGGAGGGCGAATTGAGCACCTCGACGGTCACCTCCTTGATCCGCAGCACATCGCGGGCGAAGCGGGCCACCTCGTGGGGGTGGAAGACCAGGGGCTCCTTCTGGTCGCTGCGGTACTCGGGATTGAGCTTGCGGGGATTGAAGGGGGGGTTGAGGTTGCGGGGATCGGTGTTGGTGTAGCGGTACACCGAAGCGCGGGAACGGTTCAGGGAGCGCTGCACCTCATCGATGCCGATCAGGGTTTCGGTGTCGGTGCGGGTCTCAGCCTGCAGGGCCAGCGGCGCGGCCGGCGAAGCGGTGGAACCGCCCGCTGGAGAGCCGACCTGTGCAGGGTGAGCAAGCATGAGACTGGCGTTGGACGCACTGGACTGACGGCTGACCATAGCAGAGTTTTTTCTCGTCAGCCGCCCGCCCACAGGGGCAGGGTCGTTGCGGCGACTCGCTCCCGGCGACAGCCCCCCGGTCCGTCGGGTCGGCGGTGATAGCGTCCAGCGCCGAACCGGACTTTCTCCATGCGCGTCTCCCGCCTGATGCTGGTGACGCTTCGCGACGACCCGGCCGAAGCCGAGATCACCTCCCACAAGCTGCTGCTCCGGGCCGGCTACATGCGCCGTCAGGCGCCCGGGATCTTCGCCTATCTGCCCCTGCTGTGGCGGGGGCTGCAGAAGATCTCCGCCATCGTCCGCGAGGAGATGGCCGCCGTGGACGCCCTCGAAACCCTCCTGCCCCAGCTGCAGCCCGCCGATCTCTGGCGCCGCAGCGGCCGCTGGGACGGTTACACCGCCGGGGAGGGGATCATGTTCCACCTGGTGGATCGCCAGGTTCGGTCCCTCGGCCTCGGCCCCACCCATGAGGAGGTCGTCACCGCGCTGGCGGCCGACCTGCTGCGCTCCTACCGCCAGCTGCCGGTCTGCCTGTATCAGATCCAGACCAAGTTCCGTGATGAGATCCGGCCCCGGTTCGGCCTGATGCGGGGCCGCGAATTCATCATGAAGGACGCCTACTCCTTCCATGCCGACGAGGCCTGCCTGCGGCGCACCTATGCCGCCATGGACGGGGCCTACCGGCGCATCTTCGAGCGCTGCGGCCTGCGGGCCGTGGCGGTCGAGGCCGACAGCGGCGCCATCGGCGGTTCCGCCAGCCAGGAGTTCATGGTCACCGCCGAGGCCGGTGAGGACCTGATCCTGACCAGCCCCGACGGCCGCTACGCCGCCAACCAGGAGCGGGCCGTCTCCCTGCCGGCGCCCGCCGTTCCCCTGCCGGCCGGCCCCTGCCGGAGCCTGGCCACCCCGGAGCAGACGAGCATCGAGGACCTCTGCGAGGCCCACGGCCTCGATCCCACCCAGACGGTGAAGGTGCTGCTGCTGCTGGCCCGCTTCGCCGCGGCCCCCGCCCGCGGGGTGCTGGTGTGCCTGCGGGGCGACCAGCAGCTCAACGACGTCAAGCTGGCCAACGCGGTGACGGCCCGCTGCCCGGACGCCGGCGCCCTGCTGGAGATCGGGCCGCTGCTGGTGGATCACCTTGAGGCCGCCACCGCCGTTCCCTTCGGCTTCCTGGGTCCCCATCTGGGCGAGTTGCCCCTGCGGCAGCCCGATCCCCGGGCGGCCGCCGCTCCCCTGCTGCGGCTCGCCGACCCCTCCGCCGCCGAGCTGGAGGCCTTCGTCTGCGGCGCCAACCGGGTGGATGAGCACCTGGTGGGGGCCCGCTGGGGCGAGCTCTGCCCGCTCCCCGAGGTCGTCGATCTGCGGGCGGCCCAGCCGGGGGAGCGCTGTGTCCACGACCCCTCCCAGCGGCTGGAGGCGGCCCGGGGCATCGAGGTGGGCCACATCTTCCAGCTGGGCCGGAAGTATTCCGAAGCCCTGGAGGCCCGCTTCACCAACGAGGCCGGCGGCGACGAAGCCCTGTGGATGGGCTGCTACGGCATCGGCGTCTCGCGCCTGGCCCAGGCCGCCGTGGAGCAGCACCACGACGCCGACGGCATCCGCTGGCCCGTGGCGATCGCCCCTTACACGGTGATCATCGTCATCGCCAGCAGCCAGGACCCGGTGCAGGTGGCCCTGGCCGAGGAGCTCTACGGCCGCCTGCTCGCGGCCGGGATCGATGTGCTGCTGGATGACCGGCCCGAGCGGGCCGGTGTGAAGTTCAAGGACGCCGATCTGATCGGCATCCCCTGGCGGCTGGTGGTGGGCCGTGGCGCCGGCGAGCGTGCGGTGGAGCTGGTGGACCGCAGCGGCGGCACCGGCAAGCGCGACCTGACGGCGGACGCCGCCTGCGAGCAGCTCGTCCAGTCGCTCGGGCTCCAGGGTGCATCCCCGTAGGATTTCGCCAGACGCCGTTCCTCCCTTGGTCGCCTTCCTGCGCCGCAGCCTGCTCCGTCCCCTTCTGGCCCTCGGCCTGTGCCTCTGCCTCGGACTGAGCGGCTGCAGCCAGGCCCCCGGCGGCCTTAGCGGCAACTACGTGGATGACACCGTCAGCGTGGCCCAGACCCTGCTGACCACCATCGCCCTGCCCCAGGACGACCCCGCCCGCCAGGAGGCGGAGGTGCAGGCCCGCCAGCTGATCAACGGCTACACCGCCCTCTACCGCCCTCGCCAGGACATCCACGGCCTGGCCTCGTTCACCACCATGCAGACCGCCGTCAACGCCCTGGCGGCCCACTACGCCGGCTACGCCAACCGCCCCCTGCCCGATCCCCTGCGCAGCCGCCTGGAGAAGGAGCTCAAGAAAGCTGAAGCAACGGCGGTGCGTGGCGCCTGATTCTTTGACGGAGGGGGCCTTGATCTGAGAAGCTCTCCCCTTGTGCTTAGAAGCGGCTCCGGGCCGCTGTTTCCTTGGCCAATGTTGTCGTCATCGGTGCGCAATGGGGTGACGAAGGGAAAGGCAAGATCACCGATCTGCTGAGTCGCTCCGCCGATGTCGTGGTCCGCTATCAGGGCGGGGTCAACGCCGGGCACACCATCGTCGTCGAGGACCGGGTCCTCAAGCTGCATCTGATCCCGTCGGGGATCCTCTATCCGGACACCATCTGCCTGATCGGCTCGGGCACGGTGGTGGATCCCAAGGTCATGCTGGGTGAGATCGACACGCTGCTGGAGCTGGAGATCGATGTCTCCGGCCTCAAGCTGGCCTCCACGGCCCACGTGACGATGCCCTACCACCGCCTGCTCGACCTGGCGATGGAGCAGCGTCGCGGCGACCGCCGCATCGGCACCACCGGCCGCGGCATCGGGCCCACCTACGCCGACAAGTCCGAGCGCAACGGCATCCGGGTGATCGACCTGCTCGATGCCGACTGCCTGCGCGACCGCCTGCTGGGGCCCCTGGCCGAAAAGAACGACCTGCTCGAGAAGGTCTACGGGATCCCCGGCCTGGATGCCGACGCGGTGATCGAGGAGTACGCCGCCTATGGCCGCCGGCTGGCCCCCCACGTGGTGGACTGCACCCGCACCATCCACGAGGCGGCCCGGGCCCGCAAGAACATCCTCTTCGAGGGTGCCCAGGGCACCCTGCTCGACCTCGACCACGGCACCTACCCCTACGTCACCTCCTCCAACCCGGTGTCGGGCGGCGCCTGCATCGGCGCCGGCGTCGGGCCCACCCTGATCGACCGGGTGATCGGCGTGGCCAAGGCCTACACCACCCGGGTGGGCGAGGGCCCCTTCCCCACCGAGCTGGAGGGCAGCCTCAACGACCACCTCTGCGACCGGGGCGGCGAGTTCGGCACCACCACCGGCCGGCGGCGCCGCTGCGGCTGGTTCGACGGGGTGATCGGCCGCTACGCCGTCCAGGTGAACGGTCTCGACTGCCTGGCGATCACCAAGCTGGATGTGCTCGACGAGCTGGACGAGATCCAGGTCTGCGTGGCCTATGAGCTCGACGGCCGCCGCATCGACTACTTCCCCAGCAGCTCCGATGAGTTCGCCCGCTGCCGGCCCGTCTTCCGCAGCCTGCCGGGCTGGCAGTGTTCCACCGCCGACTGCCGCAGCCTGGAGGATCTGCCCCCCACCGCCATGGCCTACCTGCGCTTCCTGGCCGAGCTGATGGAGGTGCCGATCGCCATCGTCTCCCTCGGCGCCCAGCGCGACCAGACGATCGTCGTCGAGGATCCCATCCACGGCCCCAAGCGCGCCCTGCTCAGCGTCTGAGCCGGCGTCCCCCAGCCCAGGGCCTCAGTCCCTCTCCTCCTCTCCCCGGCCCACCCCTCACCCCCTCCCCGACCCCCTTGACCAGCACCGCCAAGCGCTTCGACGTGGTCGGCATCGGCAATGCCATCGTCGATGTGCTCGTCCAGGCCGACGACGCCTTCCTCGAGGCCCATGGCCTCACCAAGGGCACCATGGCCCTGGTGGACGAGGCGCAGGCCGAGCGGCTCTACGCCAGCGTCGGCGCCGGCCTGGAGACCTCCGGCGGCTCGGCGGCCAACACCCTGGCGGGCATCGCCCAGCTGGGTGGCCGGGCGGGCTTCATCGGCCGGGTCCGGGACGACCAGCTCGGGGCGATCTTCGCCCACGACATCCGGGCCGTGGGGGCGAGCTTCGAGACCCCCCCGGCCACCGGCGGCCCCTCCACCGCCCGCTGCCTGATCCTGGTCACCCCCGATGCCCAGCGCACCATGTGCACCTACCTGGGGGCGTCGGTGGGCCTCGATCCCGCCGATCTCGACCTGGAGATGGTGCGCCAGGCGAAGGTGCTCTACCTGGAGGGCTACCTCTGGGACAGCGAGGAGGCCAAGCGCGCCTTCATCGCCGCCGCCGAGGTGATGCGCGCCAGCGGCGGCGAGGTGGCCCTCTCCCTCTCCGACGCCTTCTGCGTCGAGCGCCACCGCGAGAGCTTCCTGGAGCTGGTCGACGGCCATGTCGATGTGCTGTTCGCCAACGAGATGGAGATCACCGCCCTCTACGGCAGCGACAGCTTCGAGGCGGCGGCCGACCAGGTCCGCGGTCGCTGCAGGGTGGCGGCCCTCACCCGCAGCGAGCGGGGCTCGCTGCTGCTCAGCGGCGACACGACCCTGGCGATCGAGCCCTTCCGCCTCGGCCCCCTGGTGGACACCACCGGCGCCGGTGACCTCTATGCCGCCGGTTTCCTCTACGGCCACACCCGGGGCGAGAGCCTGGAGCGCTGCGGACGGCTCGGCTCGCTCTGTGCCGGCCAGGTGGTCACCCAGCTGGGTCCCCGTCCCCAGGCCTCCCTGCCGGAGCTGGTGGCCCGCCACCTGGGCTGAGCGCCAGCTGCACCAGCAGCCAGCGACCGTAGGGGCCGTCGCTGGCGGCCGGCCAGTGGATCCATTCGGGGGTGTCGTAGCTGTGCAGCTCCCCCAGGGCGCCGCGCAGGGCCGCCAGTTGCCCGGGGGTCGTCTTGAGCAGCAGCTGCACCTCCTCGTTCCGCTCCAGCCGGCCCTGCCAGCGATAGAGCGATACCACCGGGTGCAGGCTGGCGCAGGCCACCAGGCCCCGCTCCACCAGTTCCCGGGCCAGGGCCTCGGCCCGCTCCCGGTCGGCTTCGGTGGTGAGCACCAGGCTCAGGGGGGTGGGTTCAGGTCCAGGCATGGGCGGGGCCGGCTTCAGCCGTCCTGACCACTGTCGCCCAGCCGTGCCAGCAGCGCCTCCAGCGGCAGGGCCTCCACCCGGGCGGGCTCCCCGGGCCGCTCCAGGAGCAGCAGCCGCAGACCCAGGCCGGCGCAGATCCGATGCCAGCGGGCCTCGTTGGCGCCCCCGGAGCGGCGGCAGAGCACGGTGTCGATGCGCCAGTGGCGGCAGAGGGCGCGCTCGATGCGGCCATCGCCCCCGGGGCGCAGGGGGGCCAGCCGCTGCGGTGGTAGTCCGGCGGCCAGGGCCGTCGCCAGGGCCTCCCCCTGGGGCAGCAGGCGGGCGTGGTGCAGCACCCCCGGCGAGGCCGCCACGGCCTCGGCCAGGCGGCGGGCGCCGATCGCCAGCAGCAGCCGCTCCCCAGGCCGGCAGAGGCGCCCCAGGCCGGCCAGATCCTCCAGGGGCTGGGCACCACCGGCACCCAGATCGGGCCGCAGCAGCCGCAGCAGGGGCTGGGAGCGGGCGCTGCAGCCGCGGGCGAGGGCTGCGCTGATGCGGGTGGCGAAGGGGTGGGTCGCATCGATCACCCAGGTGTAAGGGGCGTCCCGCCGGCCGGCGTCGGCCAGCTCGGCGGCGACCCCGGCCTCCGGCCCCTCGCCCCCCCCGATCGCCCCCACGGCCAGCTCCAGGCGGGGATGGGCCCCATAGGCCAGGGCGGCGGCCCGGCTCACCAGCGACACCCTCAGGTGCCAGCCCCGGGCCAGGAGCCGCCGCGCCAGGGCCGGCCCCTCCCCCGTGCCGGCCACCAGCCAGATCCTGCCGCCACCGCCGGCGCTCCCGTCGCAGCCGCCGGCACGACCGGGCGGATCGGCCTGGATCCCGTCGGGCGGATGCATCAGGATGGGTCCTTCCATCCGTTGGTCAGGGCGTGAATCACTGCTTGCTGGAGGTGGAGGTCCTGGAGGCGCCCCAGGTGCGTTACACCCAGGACAACCAGACGCCGGTGGCCGAAATGGCCGTCCAGATCGAGGGGCTGCGGCCCGATGATCCCCCGGGGCAGCTGAAGGTGGTGGGCTGGGGCAACCTGGCCCAGGACCTCCAGAACCGGGTGCAGGTGGGCCAGCGCTTCGTGCTTGAAGGTCGGCTGCGCATGAACACCGTCACCCGCCAGGACGGGGTCAAGGAAAAGCGGGCCGAATTCACCCTGGCACGTCTCCATCCCCTCGGCCCCGGCACCGGCATCGCCCCGGCAGCGGCCGCGGCGCCGGCCCGCAGCCCGGCCCCCCTGTCGACGCCCCGCCCCGCCGCTGCCGCCGCCGGCCCCGCCCCACGGCGGGCCCCGGCGCCGGCTCCTTCCCGCCCGCAGGTTGCCGAACCCGCCGCGCCTGTCTGGGACACCTCCCCGCTGGTCCCCCTGGGGGACGATGACGACATTCCCTTCTGACCCTTCGGCTCAGAGCCGTTCGCCGGCCTGGTCGATCAGCTGGCCCAGTTCCCGCTCCAGGGCCGCCAGATCCAGCCGCCATTCGCTCCAGCGGCCGCTGTCCAGCTGGCGCAGCAGCCAGAGGCGGTCCTCCCCCAGCTGGGTGAGCAGCTCGGCGGTGCTGGGGGCCTCTGGCCCGCCCCAGGGCGTGTCCGTGCCGGCTTCGGCCCCCACGGGGCTGGCGGAGACGCCGTCTTCGGTGCTGGTATGGGGGCTGGCTTCTGAGCTGGCCATGGGGCGGCGGGGCGGAGCCTTGGACCGCCATCCTGGCCCCCGCTGACGGAGAATGGGGCGATGCAAGCGTTTCTCTCCCCCGGCAGCCTGGTGACCGTCGCCGGCGCCGTTCTCACTGTGATCGGATCGATCGCCTACGCCACCGACAGCCCCAACATCAGCCTGGCCGGGGTCTTCTACGGCGTGCCGATCCTGCTGGGGGGGCTGGCGCTGAAGTCCTCCGAGCTGCCCCCCGCCGAGCGGCTCACCCCAGCCTCCCGCCTGCGCGACCTGCGCCAGCAGCCCGGCAATGAACCGCTGCGCAAGCTGCTGGCCGACGTCACCCGCTGGCGCTACGGCCAGAAGGCCCACCTGGAGAGTTCCCTGGAGGCCCTCAGGCTCTGGGACGAGGACGCCCCGCCCCAGCTGGTGGCCGTCGAGGAGCTGGAGGCCGGCGGCGGCTACGGGCTGCGGCTCACGATCGAATGCCATGGGGTGGCCTTCGAGCGCTGGCAGGATCGGCGGGAGCGCCTCGGCCGTTTCTTCGGTCCCGGCCTCACGGCCGACCTCCGGCAGGACGGCCCCGGGCGCCTGCAGCTCAGCCTGCTGCCGGCTGCCGCCCCCTCCGATCCGTCCCTCGCCGCCCCCGTCCCTTGAGTCCCGATCGGTACATCAGCACGGAGGACACCCTGCGGGTGTCCGTGCTCAGCGAAGCCCTGCCCTACATCCAGCGTTTTGCCGGCCGTCGCATCGTCATCAAGTACGGCGGGGCGGCCATGGTGCGGGAGGACCTGCGGGAGGCGGTCTTCCGCGATCTGGCTCTTCTGGCCTGCGTCGGTGTCCAGCCCGTGGTGGTGCACGGCGGCGGCCCGGAGATCAACCAGTGGCTGGGGAAGCTGGCGATCGAGCCCCGCTTCCAGGACGGCCTGCGCGTCACCAGCCCCGACACCATGGACGTGGTGGAGATGGTGCTGGTGGGGCGGGTCAACAAGCAGATCGTCAACGGCCTCAACCGGGTGGGCGGCCGGGCCGTGGGCCTGTCCGGCAGCGATGGCGGCCTGGTGCTGGCCCGCACCATGGGTGACGGCACCCTCGGCATGGTGGGCGATGTCGCCCGGGTCGACCCCTCGGTGCTCGCCCCCCTGCTCGCGGCCGGCTACATCCCGGTGATCTCCAGCGTCGCCCCCAACGCCGATGGTCTGGCCCACAACATCAATGCCGACACCGTGGCCGGCGAGCTGGCCGCGGCCCTGCAGGCGGAGAAGCTGATCCTGCTGACCGACACGCCCGGAATCCTGCGCGACCGCCATGACCCCGCCAGCCTGATCCGCCAGCTCACCCTCTCCGAGGGCCGCCGGCTGATCGCCGACGGGGTGGTGGAGGGGGGGATGACCCCCAAGACCGAATGCTGCATCCGGGCCCTGGCCCAGGGGGTGAAGGCGGCCCACATCGTCGATGGCCGGGTGGCCCATTCCCTGCTGCTGGAGGTGTTCACCAACGCCGGCATCGGCACCATGGTGGTGGGCAGCCCCGGCCTGGTGCATGGTTGAGGAGGACCCCCTCGCCGAGGCCCGCCGGGCGCTGGATCGTGGTGAGTACGGCCAGGTGCTGCGGTTGCTGGAGCCCCTCCAGGAGGAGCGCTCCCCCCTGACGGCCGCCGGCGCCGAGCTGCGATTGCTGATGGCCACCGCCCTGATGGGCCAGGGGCGCACCGACCAGGCGGCGGCCTGCTGCCGCGGCCTCGTCCGCTGCCGCGATGCGACGCTGCGGGCCCAGGCCAAGGCCCTGCTGCTGGTGCTGGAGGCCCCGGAACTGCGCCGTCCCAGCAACTGGTCGCTGACCCTGCCGGACCTTGCCGGCACCACCCCCCTCGAAGGGGTCGGGGGCGGCGTCAGCCGCCGCTCCCGCCGCCGCCCCGAGCCGCCGCCGCCGCCGCCGGTGGGGCCCACCCGGGCGCCGGTCGGCTTCGCGCTCGTCGTGGCGGTGGTGCTGCTGCTGCTGGCCACCCTGCTGGGGGGCTGCATGCAGGTGCGCACCGAACTGCGCTTCGAGGGCCCCGGCCGGCTCCAGGTCAGCCACCAGCTGCGCAGCGACACCGGCACCGACAGCCCCTGGCAACGGCGGTTCGTCGCGGCGCTGGCGGGCCAGGCCGAGGGGATCGCCGCCCCCGGTCCCTTCCGCCCCTCCGGCGGCAGGGGCGACCGGCTGGTCTCCACCCCCGTGCTGCCCGCCGGCGAGGCCCTCGCTGCCCTGGTGGGCAGCCTGGAGCTGGCGGGCCGGCTGAGCGGCGTCCCCCTGGCGGCGCCGGTGGTGGTCTGGGAGGAACGCAACTGGCTGCTGGGGGTCCGCCAGCGCCTGCAGCTGGAGCTCGATCTCCAGGCCCTTGAGACGATTCCCGGGCTGGATCTGGCGATCGTGCTCGACCCGGTGCGGCCGGCGGCTGTCCTGCGGGCGAGCCCCGCTGCCGTCGCGGCGGCCCCACCGGCCGACGGCGGCCATCGCCGCCTGCTCTGGCCCCTCACGCCCGGCCAGGTCAATGTGCTGCAACTGCGCTGCTGGCGCTGGAGCGCCCTGGGGCTGGGGGCGGCGGCCGTGGGCCTGGCCCTGCCGCTGGTGCTCGGCCTGCAGGCGGTCCGGCGGCGGCTGGGTTTCGGCCTGCCGGAGCTGCCGGCCTGACCCCCCGCCCCTGGGGCCGGCCCCGATCTCAGAGTTCCAGGGGGTCGGGATCGATCGTCAGGCTCACCCCCGGGGGCAGGGCCCGGCGCAGGTCGGCTTCGGGGGGAAGGGGCAGCGCCGCATCACCGTCCGGCGCCCCATCGGCGGCGGCGTCCGCCCCGGGGCCGCTGCCGTGCAGCAGCAGCTGCCAGCGGCTGCGGCCCGCCACCCTGGCCACGGGGGCGGGGGCCGGGCCGATCACCACCCAGCCGGCCGCCTCCACGGCGGGACGGATCCGTTCGGCCAGGGCGGCGGCGGCCGTGGCCGTGCCGCTGGCGGATGGACCGGCCAGCCGCAGCAGGCAGGCCCGGCCGAAGGGCACCATGCCCCCCTGGCGGCGCAGCTCCAGTTCCTCGGCCAGGAAGGCCGCATAGCGGCCGTCCACCAGGTGGCGGATCACCGGATGCTCGGGGCTGTAGGTCTGCACCAGCACCTCGCCGGGGCGTTCGCCCCGCCCGGCGCGCCCGGCGAGCTGCAGCAGCAGCTGCAGGCACTGCTCGGTGGCGCGCAGATCGGGCCGGTGCAGCAGGCCGTCGGCCGCCAGCACCGCCGCCAGGGTCACCCGGGGCAGGTCCATGCCCTTGGCCAGCATCTGGGTCCCCACCAGCACGTCCGCCTCGCCGGCCGCGAAGCGCTCCAGGAGGCGGCGGTGGCCATCCCGGCCCCGGGTGGTGTCCCGGTCGAAGCGGATCAGCCGCAGACCCTCCAGTTCCGTCGCCAGCTGCTCCATCACCCGCTGGGTGCCGGCGCCGAAGGGCTTGAAGGCGGTGGACCCGCAGTGGCCGCAGCGATCGCCCATCTCCTGGCGGTGGTCGCACCAGTGGCAGCGGAGCCACTCCCGACCCTCCCGGCCGCCGGCCCGGGGGCCGCGGTGGACGGTGAGGGGCACGTCGCAGTGGGGGCACTGCACCACCTCGCCGCAGCTGCGGCAGCTCAGGAAGGAGCGGTAGCCGCGCCGGGGCACCAGCACGACGGCCTGCTCGCCCCGCTCCCGCAGGGTCTCGAGCCGGGCCATCAGGGGGCGGCTGATCAGGCGGCGGTGCCCCTCCTCCAGCTCCAGGCGCATGTCCACCAGCCGCACCGGCGGCAGGGGGCGTTGGCCGATCCGCTCCGGCAGGGGCAGCAGGCGGGTGTCGGCGGGCTGGCCCCCGGGGCGCGGCTGGCAGCGCCACCAGGTCTCGACGGAGGGGGTGGCAGTGCCGAGCACCAGCCGGGCCCCCGTCTGGCGGGCCCGCAGCCGGGCCACCTCCCGGGCGTGATAGCAGGGCATGGGACTCTCCTGCTTGTAGGAGGCATCGTGTTCCTCGTCGAGCACGATCAGGCCCAGCTGGCCCAGGGGCAGAAAGACGGCGGAGCGGGTGCCCACCGCCAGGCAGGGCTCGCGCCGCCGGGCGGCCTCGAGGCAGCGCCGCCAGGCCACGACCCGTTCCCCATCCCCCATGCCGCTGTGGTACTCGATCACCGCCGGACCGAAGCGGCGCCGGCAGCGGTCCAGCAGCTGGGGGATGAGACCGATCTCCGGCGCCAGGATCAGCACGCTGCGCCCCGCCGCCAGCTCCCGGGCCGCCGCCTGCAGGTAGACCTCGGTCTTGCCGGAGCCGGTCACGCCCCAGAGCAGCAGGTTCTGGCCCGGTGGCGCCCCGGCGATGGCGGCCATGGCCGCGGCCTGGGCCGGACTGGGTGGCCGGGCGCCCTCCAGGGGGGGCGATCCAGCGCCCGCCCCGCCGCCGGGGAGGCCCGGGGCGCCGCCGGCCCTCGACGGGCCGCGGCCCGCCTCCCTCAGGAGCAGGCCCCGTCGCTCCATCGTGGCGATCAGGGTGCGGCCGAAACCGGCCTCCTGCACCAGATCGCGCAGCAGCCGCGTCCCCCCGTGGCTGGCCAGGTGGTCCAGCAGTTCCTGCTGGCGGGGGGTGATGGACGCCATGGCCGCGGCCGGGTTGGGCCGCACGGTCCAGAGGGTCCGTCCCTGGCCGGGGGGACGGCGGGCCTGTCCCAGCCAGCCCGGCGGCAGCGCGCTCTTGAGGGTGCGGAACAGGCCGCTGTGGCACTGTCGGGCCACGCCCTCCAGCAGGGCCTGCCAGAGCGGATCGATCGCGGCGCTCTCCAGCACCGCGTCCACCGGCAGGATCGGCCGACCCTCCATCGCGCTCGGACAGACCGCCGCCGTTGCCACCACCAGACCGGTGTGGGGCCGCCCCTGCAGGCGGACCCGCACCAGATCTCCCGCCCCGATGGCCAGGCCCGAGGGGTTGGCGTAGGTGAAGGCCCGCCCCTCCCGGCCGGCCTCCAGCCACACCTCCAGCCAGCCCGGGGGGGCGGGTTCGGGTGGCGATGGTGAGGAGGTGGCTGGCAATCTTGCAAAGATCTCATGCCATTCCTAGGATGACGCTGTTGGGCCGCCCGAAAGGCTGCCGTCGGAACCGCGCAGAGTTCCGTCCACAGGGAAGACCCGCTGAGGATCCAGGGATTCACTCCCTCTTCATTCCTCCGGTCTGAGACCACCCGTGACAGCCCTGCACCGGCTCTGGCCGACTTCCACCATCCCAATCACGCTCCTGGAGCGATCCATCCACCATCCATCGGCATCGGCTCCGTGAGCGGGGTCCTTCCATCCCCCCACGTCCTGTTGTTCTCCTGGCCCTCCCGCCCGGCTCCGTACCGGCAGCATGGAGGATGGGATCGGGAGTCACGGACCCGGAGGGTAGGTACCGGCTGATGGAATTACGCCCCTGACCATCTGCGGGCCCCTCGCCCCACCCGCCTTTCCCTCGCCCGCTTCATTCCTCCGCACCCCCTCCCTTTCGCGTCGTTTCCATGAGCCCAGTCGCCGCCAAGGCCAAAGCCGCCGTTCCCGAGATCCTGGCCACCGTCACCGCCAACGGCGACGTGCTGCCCATCGAACCGACGGCGGCGACGGCCAGGAAGACCGCGGCCCGGGTCCGAACGGCGGCGCCCAAGGCTGGGGCCGCCAAGCCTGCGGCCAAGGCCGGCTCCCGGACGACCGCCAAGCCCGCCGCCGCCAAAGCCGCAGCCGAGAAGCCCCCGGCGGTGGTCCTCGACGACGGCCTCGACGGGGATGAGGATCTGCCCGAGACCGGCGGCGATCTCCGCAAGGACGCCAAGGGCGCGAAGGCCCTCGCCAGCATCAAGGTGGGTCCCAAGGGCGTCTACACCGAGGATTCGATCCGCGTCTACCTCCAGGAGATCGGCCGCATCCGCCTGCTGCGGCCCGATGAGGAGATCGAGCTGGCCCGCAAGATCGCCGATCTGCTGGAGCTGGAGGAGAAGGCCGCCGAGTTCGAGGCCGACAAGGGCCATTTCCCCGACACCAAGGAATGGGCGGCGATCTTCGACATGCCGCTGATCAAGTTCCGCCGCCGGCTGATGCTGGGGCGTCGGGCCAAGGAGAAGATGGTCCAGTCGAACCTGCGGCTGGTGGTCTCGATCGCCAAGAAGTACATGAACCGGGGCCTGTCGTTCCAGGATCTGATCCAGGAAGGCAGCCTCGGCCTGATCCGCGCCGCTGAGAAGTTCGACCACGAGAAGGGTTACAAGTTCTCCACCTACGCCACCTGGTGGATCCGCCAGGCGATCACCCGTGCGATCGCTGATCAGAGCCGCACCATCCGGCTTCCCGTTCACCTCTACGAGACGATCTCCCGGATCAAGAAGACCACCAAGACCCTCTCCCAGGAGTTCGGCCGCAAGCCCACTGAGGAGGAGATCGCTGAAAGCATGGAGATGACGATCGAGAAGCTGCGCTTCATCGCCAAATCCGCCCAGCTGCCCATCTCGCTCGAAACTCCCATCGGTAAGGAGGAGGATTCCAGACTCGGCGATTTCATTGAGGCCGATATCGAAAATCCTGAGCAGGATGTCGCCAAGAACCTGCTGCGTGAGGACCTGGAGGGCGTGCTAGCCACCCTCAGCCCCCGTGAGCGGGATGTGCTCCGCCTGCGCTATGGCCTCGATGACGGCCGCATGAAGACCCTGGAAGAAATTGGCCAGATCTTCGACGTCACCCGTGAGCGCATCCGACAGATCGAAGCCAAGGCCCTGCGCAAGCTGCGCCACCCCAACCGCAATGGCGTTCTGAAGGAATACATCAAGTAGCCTTCTTCCGCTGCAGGAGACTCAAAAAACAGTTCGGCGAGTGCATGGTCATCCTCTTCAGCGGCTCGCCGGGATTCCGATGACGGAACACGATCCGATGCTCCGCCTGACGGTCGTGCTGCCCACCTTCAATGAGTGCTCCAACGTGGAGCCCATCGTCGAGGAGCTGCTGCCCCTGAGAGACCGCTTCGACCTTGAACTTCTGTTCGTCGATGATGACTCCAGTGATGGAACAGCCGAAAGGGTGCGGATGCTGGCCCACCGCCACGGCTGCGTGCGGCTGATCCGTCGCGTCGGGCGCTTCGGCCTCTCCAGCGCCATCAAGGAGGGAATCCTGGACGCCACCGGCGATGTGGTGGTGGTCATGGACAGCGACGGGCAGCACGAACCCGCCTCGGTGGCCCATGCCGTCTCCGCCCTGCTCGACAGTGGCGGCGATCTCATGGTCGGCAGCCGCTTCCATCCCGCGGCCACGATCATGGGTCTGAGCGAACGGCGGGAGCGGAACTCCACCTGGGCGAATGCGGTGGCCCGCTTCAGCCTGCCCCGCTACCGCCATCTCACCGACTACATGAGCGGTTTCTTCGCGCTGCGCCCCGAGCGCTGCCTGCCTTATGTGCGGCAGGTGGATGTTAACGGCTTCAAGTTTCTCTATGAACTGCTGGCCCTCAGCCACGGCCATCTGGCGGTGGCCGAGGTGCCCCTGAGTTTCCAGCCCCGCAGCGCCGGCGAATCGAAGCTCAACCTGGCGGTGATCTGGGATCTGGGGGTCTCGATCCTTCACACCCTGCTGCTGCGCATGGTGCCGCGCCGGGCCGTCAGCTTCGCCCTGGTGGGCGCCACCGGCATCGGCATCCACCTGCTGGTGTTCGCCTGCAGCCAGGACCTGCTGGGTCTCGGTTTCGAGCAGGCCCAGGTGGTGGCGGTGGTCAGCGCCGGCTGCTCCAACTACCTGATCAACAATGTGCTGACCTTCCGCTCCCAGCAGCTCAGCGGCATCGCCCTGGTGTTCGGCCTGATCCGCTTCCTGCTGGTCACCTCCCTGGGGATGGCGGCCAACGTGGGGGTGTCTTCGGCGTTCTACCGCCAGGTCACCCCCCAGCCGCTGCTGGCCCTGCTGGCCGGCATCGCCGTCGACTTCGTCTGGAAGTACGCGGCGTCCTCCCGCTTCGTCTGGAACACGCCCTAGGGCCGCCCAGCCCGGGGCCCCGGGACCGGTCGGCGTGCCCTGGCCTTAACTTCGCCTTGATCTCGTCGTTGACCCAGCATGGCGTCTGCTGCCCGGGGGG
Source organism: Cyanobium sp. Copco_Reservoir_LC18 (assembly GCF_009834675.1). Taxonomy (NCBI): domain Bacteria; kingdom Bacillati; phylum Cyanobacteriota; class Cyanophyceae; order Synechococcales; family Prochlorococcaceae; genus Cyanobium; species Cyanobium sp. Copco_Reservoir_LC18. Next base: position 20,217 of record NZ_ASAC01000023.1, on the reverse strand, counting down.
CCCAGCCGGAGAGTGTCCGCGCCCGAAGCCACCGGCAACTGGTCTGGGTGCTGAGCGGCCTCTGGCTGCTGCTGATCTGCTGGCTGGCCTTCTTCCAGGGGCTGGGGAGCGTCGGCCTGATGGACAAGACCGAGGCCCTGTTCGTGGAGGTGGGCCACCAGATGCTGGAGCGGGGGGACTGGATCACCCCCTGGTGGAACGGCGAACGCTTCTTCGACTACCCCGTCTGGGGCTACTGGATGGTGGGGCTGAGCTTCCGGCTGTTCGGGGTCAGCGAATGGGCCGCCCGGCTGCCGGTGGCCCTGGCCGCCAGTGCCGTGGTGGTGGCGGCCTTCGGCCTGATGCTGGCCTGGTCGCCGGCGGGCGAGGCGGGACGGCCGAGGCTGCTCAGGGGCGTCGTGGCGGCCGGGGTGATCGCCACGACCCCGGGCTGGATCGGCTGGGGACGGACCTCCACCACCGACATGTTCCTCTCGAGCGCCATCAGCCTTTCGCTGTTCGGCTTCCTGCTGGCCCATCGCCATCGCTCCGACCCCTGGCGGGCCCCCCTCGGCCGGGTGGCCATGGCCCTGTTCGCCGGCATCGCCGTGCTGGCCAAGGGTCCGGTGGGCCTGCTGCTGCCGGGTCTGGTGGTGGTGGTCTTCCTGCTGCTCACCGGCCACTGGCGAGCCTGGCTGCGCTGGCGGCCCCTGCTGGCCATGGTGGCCCTCTTCCTCGGGGTGAGCGCCCCCTGGTACGCGGCGGCGGCCGCCGTCAACGGCGGCGACTTCCTCGGCGGCTTCCTGGGCTTCAGCAACCTGCAGCGTTTCACCACGGTGCTCTACGACCACCCCGGCCCCCCCTGGTTCTACCTGCCCTGGCTGGTGATCCTGGTGCTGCCCTGGTCGCTGTTCCTGCCCCTGGCGATCGCCGCCCAGGGCTTCTGGCGGCCCAGCCGCTGGCGAACGGCGGCGGCCGACCCCTCCGGTGACGGCTGCGCCCCGGCGGAACTGGGGCTGTTCCTGCTGCTCTGGCTGGTGCTGGTGGTGGCCTTCTTCTCCGCCGCCGCCACCAAGCTGCCGGGCTACATCCTGCCGGCCCTGCCGGCGGCGAGCCTGCTGGTGGCGCTCCTCTGGCGCCCCCTGCCGGAGGCGATCACCCCAGCAGCGGCGGCCCAAGGGCGGACGGGGGTGCGGATCGCCGCCGGCCTCGAGGTGCTGCTGCTGGCGGCCATGGCCGTGGCGGCCGCCCTGGCCCCGGGCTGGGCGGCGGGGGATCCCGCCTACCCGGAGTTCGGCGCCGCCCTGTCGCGCTCAGGGCTGCCCCTGGTGCTCTCCCTGTGCCTGGGGCTGACGGCCCTGGCCCTGCTGCTGCTGCTGCTGCTGCGGCCCAAGGCCACCGACTGGCTGTGGCTGCCCAGCCTGGCGGGTTTCCTGGCGGTGCTCGGACTGGTGATCGCCCCCCTCGCTCCCCTGCTGGACCGGGAGCGTCAGGTGCCCCTGCGCCAGATGGCCCGCACCGCCCAGGCCGCCGCCCGGCCCGAGGAGCCGTTGCTGATCGTCGGCACCTTGCGCTACAGCCTGCTGTTCTACGGCGAGCCGGAGGCGGTCTTCGTCTCCGACCGCCACCACATCAACCAGCTGGCCGTGCAGGGTCCCGCCGCCCTGGCCCTCTCGCCGGGGAGTCGTTCGGTGCGCCTGGTGGGTGACCGCCGCGATCTGGAGGCCCTGGCCCTGCCCCCGCAGGGGATCGAACGGCTGGCCCGCACCGGCGAGCTGGCCCTCTGGCGGGTGCCCCGCCACCACCTGGTGCCGTGATGGGGTTCCACCTGCTGCCACGGGAGAGGATCCTGCTGCCCGGCTGCCTGATCGTGCTGGTGGGGCTGTTCGTGGCGGTGGCCCCGGGCCGGCCCCTGGCCCTGCTGGACGCGGCTGTCCTGGACTGGCTGGGCAACCACTTCCACGGTCTGGTGGGCGGGGTCCTGACCCAGGTGTACCGGGCGACCGGCGTCGGCTTCACCGCCGTCCTGGTGGCGATGGCCCTGGTCCACCTGCTGCGGCGGCGCTGGTGGAAGGACCTGCGCCTGCTGGTGATGGCCACCGGCGGCATCCTGATCCTGGTGGATCTGGTGTTCAAGCCCCTGTTCAGCCGCCAGCGCCCGCCGGGCAGCCTGCTGCCGCTGGATGGCCACAGCTTCCCCAGCGGCCATGCCGCCGGGGCCGTGGCCTTCTACTTCGCCATGGTGGTGATCCTGGGATCCCACCATCCCCGGCAGCGCCGCACCCTGGCGGTAGTGGCCTGCGCCCTGGTGGGTCTGGTCTGGCTCAGCACCCTCTACGTGCGGGCCCACTGGCCCACGGATCTGCTGGCGGGTGCCGCCGTCGGGCTGGCCTGGCTGACGGTGTGCCTGGCCTGCTGGCGCGATCCGCCCCCCGCCGACCCCCAGAGTGGAACGGCCCGACCGCTGCGATCCCCTTGACCACCGACCTGCCCAGCTCCGGCCTGGCCGCTCTGCGGGGCCTGCGCACCGCCCCGGCCCTCGACGGCGAGGGAAGAGCGCTGCTGCGCCAGGAGCTCACCCCCCGGCTGCAGGCCTGTGGGTGGTTCACGATCGGGATCATGGCGCCCTCGGCGGCGGCGGCCCTGACGGCCCTGCGGCAGCTGGAGGCGGCCCAGTGCTGGACGGCCCTGCAGCCGGGGGAATCCGGCGCGGGGGAGCCCGGCCCGGTGTTCCTCAAGGGCAACCAGCGAACGGGACTGTTGCATCTGCGCCACGAGGAGGGCCTCGGCGAGGGCCTGCTGATCACCGGCCATGGCGCCGCCGATCCGGAGGCCGAGGACACCTGGGGGCCCCTGCCCCTCGATCTGTTCGCCTGATCCCATCAGCTGATCACGTTCCGTCCGCGGGCTGGGGACCGGGACGGGCCGATGCCTAGGCTGGGCGGCTGTTGCCTGGCAGCGGTCGCTGCCGCCCGAAGCCGCCGATGACCAGCTCCACCCTGCGCATCGCCTCCCGCCGCAGCCAGCTGGCCATGGTCCAGACCCACTGGGTGCGGGATGAGCTCTCCCGCGCCCACCCCGAGCTGGCGATCACGATCGAGGCGATGGCCACCCAGGGGGACAAGATTCTCGATGTGGCCCTGGCCAAGATCGGCGACAAGGGCCTGTTCACCAAGGAACTGGAGGCCCAGATGCTGGTCGACCGGGCCGACATCGCCGTCCACAGCCTCAAGGACCTGCCCACCAACCTCCCCGAGGGGCTGATCCTGGGCTGCATCACCGAGCGGGAGGATCCGGCCGATGCCCTGGTGGTGCATGGGCGGCACCGGGACCGCACCCTGGCCACCCTGCCCGAGGGCAGCGTGGTGGGCACCAGCTCCCTGCGCCGCCTGGCCCAGCTGCGTCACCATTACCCCCACCTGGTGTTCAAGGACGTGCGGGGCAACGTGATCACCCGGCTGGAGAAGCTCGACGCCGGCGTCTACGACTGCCTGATCCTGGCGGCGGCCGGCCTCACCCGCCTCGGCCTGGGCGACCGCATCCACGAGCTGATCGACCCCGCCATCTCGCTCCACGCCGTGGGCCAGGGGGCCCTGGGCATCGAATGCCGTGACGGCGACACGGCCGTGCTCGAGACGATCGCCGTGCTGGAGCACCAGCCCACCGCCCGCCGCTGCCTGGCGGAGCGGGCCTTCCTGCGCAGCCTGGAGGGCGGCTGCCAGGTGCCCATCGGCGTCAACACCCACTTCGAGGCCGACGAGCTCGTGCTCACCGGCATGGTGGCCAGCATCGACGGCCAGCGCCTGCTGCGCGAGAGCTGCCGCGGCCCCGCCAGCGATCCCGAGGCGATCGGGGTGGCGCTGGCGGGCACGTTGCGGTCCCAGGGGGCCGGGGAGATCCTGGAGGAGATCTTTGCCAGCGTCCGCCCCGAAAGCTGAGGCCTCCGGCCCTCGGGCCTCCGGTCCCCGGACGGCCGGGGCCGAAGCCGACCTGCGGGGGCTGCCCTTCCAGTGGAACCTGCTGGCCTGGGCGGCCCTGGTCGGCACCCTGACGGGCCTGGCGGTGGTGGCGTTCCACGAGCTGCTGGGCTTCATCAACAACTTCCTGTTCGGCCCGTTCGTGGAGGGGCTGCTGGTGATCGGCCGCTCCTCGCCCGCCACCCCCGCCGACCTGCCGCCGATCGACCTGCCCCCGCTGGCCCCCGACAGCGGCACCCCCCTGCGGGCCCTGCTCCAGCTCGGACTCGACGGGATCGGCCTGCTGGCGGCGGCACCGCCGCCGCCCCCACTGCCCGAACCCCCGCCCATCAGCCTGCCCACCCCGCCGGACTGGCTGGCCCTCTGGCCCGTGGTGGTGGTGCCGACCCTCGGCGGCCTGGCGGTGGGTCTGCTGCGCCATGTGGCCGGCAGCATCGGTCCGGGGCTGTCGAGCCTGATGGCGATCGCCGACGGCCGCCAGGGGGGCGAACCGCGTCTGCCCTGGCTGCGGCTGGTGGCGGCCTCCCTGAGTCTGGGCAGCGGCGCCTCCCTCGGCCCCGAGGGCCCCAGCGTGGAGGGCGGCGGCAACATCGGCCTCTGGGTGGCCCTGCGGGGCCGCCTCTCCCCCCAGGCCCAGAAGGCCCTGGTGGGGGCCGGGGTGGCGGCGGGCCTGGCGGCCGGCTTCAAGGCCCCCATCGCCGGGGTGTTCTTCGCCTTCGAGGGCAGCTACAGCGCCATTCCGGGTCGCCCCAGCCTGCGGGCGGTCCTGGTGGCGGCGGTGGCCTCGGCCCTGGTTACCCAGCTCTGCCTCGGCGACACGCCCATCCTGCGCCTGCCCGCCTATGAGGTGCGCTCCCCGCTGGAGCTTCCCCTCTACCTGGGGCTGGGGCTGCTGGCCAGCCTGATGTCGTGGCTGCTGATCCGCCTGCTGGCCGCCGGCCGCGACGAGCGGATCCAGGCCGTGGTGCGACGGTTGCCGCCCGGGCTGCCCACGGCCCTGGGCGGGGCGGCCCTCGGCGGGATGGCCCTGGTGTTCCCCCAGGTGCTCGGGGTCGGCTACGACACGATCGAAGCCCTGCTGGGCCGGGACGGCGGCATTCCCCTGCTCACCCTGGTGGCCCTGATCGGCGTCAAGCTGGTGGCCACCACTGTCAGCAACGCCACGGGCTTCGTGGGGGGCGGCTTCGCCCCCTCCCTGTTCCTGGGGGCGGTGCTGGGCAGCTGTTACGGCCAGGCGCTGGGCAGCGGCGGCCTGAACCTGCCGGTGGCCGAACCCCCCGCCTACGCGATGGTCGGCATGGCGGCGGTGCTGGCCGGCAGCGCCCGGGCACCGCTCACCGCCCTGCTGCTGCTGTTTGAGCTCACGCGGGACATCCGCATCGTGCTGCCGCTGATGGCGGCGGCCGGCCTCAGCGCCGCCCTGGTGGAGCGCTGGCAGGGCATTCAGGATCCGGGTCTGATGGGGCCGGATCCCCAGGAGGAGCGTCGCCGCGGCGAGCTCGCGGCCATTCCGGTGGAGGAGGCCTTCGACCCGGAGGCGCCGCTGGTGCTGCCGGCCGCCATGGCGGCCTCAGCGGCCCTGGCCCGGCTGATCGACAGCCATGGCCATTGCCTGCTGGTGGAGCGGGCCGGTCTGGCCCTGGGGCTGGTGACGATCGGCGACCTGCAGCGTGGCCTCGCCTCGGAGCTCAGCCGTTCGCAACCGCCGCGCCTCGAGGATTGCCTGCGGACCGACCTGGTCTGGCTGCCGGCCGGGGTGCATCTGGACCGGCTGGAAGACCAGCTCAGGCCCAATGGCCTGCGGCAGCTGCCGGTCTTCGCGGTGCCGGAGGGAGCGGGGGGCCATCTGCCCCATGGTCTGCCCCCCGGGGGGCTCGCCGTCGAGCTGCTGCGGGGGGTGGCCAGCCGCGACGGCATGGCCCGGGCCCTGGCCCGGCGCCTTCAGGCCGCTTCGGAGCGGCCCTCCATCAACGCCTCGGCGACGGGATCGACCTGAGAGAGGAGACCCAGAATCCGCTGCAGGTCCAGTTCGGAGAGCTCACCGTCATGGCCCCACTTCAGCGACGTGCTGTTGAGCTGGTCGGTGGTGGGTTCGTGAGTGGAATCGAACATGGGAAGGAAATCGGCGGTTCTGGAGCGCGCCGCTGTTGATCGAGTTTGAAGACATTAGGTGTTTGCACCGAGACATCAAACCCTTCCTGAACAATCTCCAGAATCTCTTCGGTCGCTCCCTGTGTTGCCGCAAACGCCCTTCGGCGCTCAGGGTTTGATCACCACCGGTGTGCCCACCTCCACCTGGTCAAACAGGGCGCGGACATGGGGCGTGAGCATCCGGACACAGCCGTTGGTGACGGCGGAGCGGGAGGTGACGGTCCAGGCCCAGGCGCTCGGGGTGCCGTGGATGCCGTACTGGTTGGGGCCGCTGCGCTTGAAGCCGATCCAGCGGTCGCCGAGGGGACCATTGGGCCCCTTGGTGGGGCTGATCTTGCCGCTCACCGTGCTCTGGTACTGGGGGTTGACCACCTTGGTCTCCACCAGGAACCGCCCCTTGGGGGTGGGGGTGCGGGCGTCGCCGATGGCCACGGGCCAGCTGCCCAGCACCTTGCCGTTGTCCCGCAGGCTGATCGTGCGCTTGCCCAGCTCCAGCACGATCTCACGGGTGCTGGTGACGGTGGCCTTGGCCGGAGCCGGAGCAGGGGCCGGACCCGGGGCGGCGGTGGCGGGGGCCGCCACGGCGGGGGCAACCGCAGCGGGGGTCGCCGGGACCGTCACGCTGGCGGGTGCGGTCGGCGCCGCGGCGCTGGGAAGGCCTGTGGTCGCAGGCGCCGGGGCCGGCGCTGGCACCGGGGCCTCGACGGCTCCGGCGGCCTCCGCCATGGCGGCCCCCCAGCCGGCGGTCAGGAGCAGGGACAGGACCAGGGAGCGCGACATGGGCGGAACGGGATCGGAGGGACCGCGGCGGGGCGGCTGCCGGTGGAGGTCAGTCGACCAGGCGGGGATCGACGACGGAAAGATAGCGATCTTCGCATTCCTTGATGATGCGAACCGCCTCGCCACTGTCACGGAATCCGTTCACCTTGCAGGTGCCGGGCTTTTTCAGATCCTTGTAGTGCTCCCAGTAGTACTGGGTTTCCTTGAGCCAGTGCTCTCCGAGCTGGGTATAGCTGGTGATGTGGTCCATGCGCTTGTCGTCGGCCAGGACGGCGATCACCTTGTCGTCCACCTCGCCGCCATCGTCGAAGCACATGATGCCGATGATGCGCGCCTCCACCAGGCTGCCGGGCACCAGGGGCTCGGTGACGCCGACGATCTCGATGTCGAGGGGATCGCCGTCCTCGTCCCAGGTGCGGGGAATGCAGCCGTAGGCGAAGGGGTAGGCGAGGGAGGAATAGCCCACCCGATCCAGCTTCAGGTGGCCGGTTTCGGTGATCAGCTCGTACTTGTTGATCGTGTTCGAGTTGAGCTCCACGATGGCGTTGAGCCGCAGCTCGGCCTCATCGGCGAAGGCCGGCAGCACATGCAGCAGGTTGAGCATGGTGCGGCTGGGGGCGTGGTCGATGTTCGCCATGGTGGGGGCTTTTCTGCGGCGGCATCTTAGGCATCGGGCCCCGGCTGGCCTGCTCAGCCCTCTCCGCTCAGCTGGCCGACCTTGGCGCGCAGGTAGGAGAGGAAGGGCCGCGCACCCAGGGGCCGGCCGGTGACCCGCTCCACCAGCTCCTCGGCGTTCACCGAGCGGCCGTGGGGCCAGATGTGGCTGGCGAGCCAGCCCTGCAGGGCGGCCGTCTCCCCCGCACCGATCAGCGTCTCGATGGAGCCGATCTCCCTTTCCAGGGCCTCCGAGATCTGGGCGCTGATCAGGTGGCCGAGGGCGTAGGAGGGGAAGTAGCCGAACAGCCCCTCGGCCCAGTGGATGTCCTGGAGGCAGCCTTCGGCGTCCGTGGCCGGCTGCAGCCCCAGCAGCTCCTTCATGCGTCGGTTCCACGCGGCGGGCAGCTCCTCCACCGGCATCCCCTGCTCCAGCAGGGCCAGCTCCAGCTCGAAGCGCATCACGATGTGGAGGCTGTAGCTCAGCTCATCGGCCTCCACCCGGATGAGCCCCGGCCGCAGGGGATTGAGGGCCCGCCAGAAGCCGAAGGCGCCGCCCCACGGGTCGGACCCCAGGCCCCGCTGGAAGCGGGGATGCCAGCGCTCGGCGAAGGCCCGGCTGCGGGCCACCCGGCACTCCCAGAACAGGGACTGGGATTCGTGCACCCCCATCGAGGTGGCTTCCCCCAGGGGCCAGGGGAAGTAGTGGTCGTCGCCGCGGGGCAGGCCCTGCTCGTAGAGCGAGTGGCCCCATTCATGGGCGGTGGCCAGGAAGGCCGAGAAGGGTTGGCCCTCCACCACCCGGGTGGTGATGCGGAAGTCCTGGGGGCCCACCGTGCAGGAGAAGGGGTGGGCGGATCGGGACCGCTGACAGCGGGCCGCGTCGTAGCCCCAGCTGTCCAGCAGTTCACCGCACAGCTGCTCCTGCAGGGGCTCCGGCACCGCATGGGGCTCCACTGGGGTCGTGGCGGGCGCGGCCGCCACCGACTCCAGCAGTCCGGGCAGTTCCGCCGCCAGGGGGGCGAACAGCTCCGTCAGCCGGGCCTTGCTGATGTCGGGTTCGAACGGCTGGGCCAGGATCTCCCAGGGGCTGCGGGCCACGGGTTCGGCGTCCGCCAGCTGGCCGGCCTGCTCGCGGCGCAGCCGGATCAGCTCCCGCAGCGCCGGGGCGAAGGTGGGGAAGGCGTTGGCCGCCCTCGCCTCCTGCCAGACGGCGTTGCCGTGGGACTGGGCCCGGGCCAGGGCGGTGACCAGGTCCGGATCGAGGCAGCGCTGCCGGTTCAGCTCCAGCCGCAGCAGCTGCAGGTTGCGGCGCCGCTGGGGCGGGGCGGTGCCATCGAGCTCGGCTTCGGCGGCGGCCACCAGATCGGCGTAGGCGTCACTGCTCTGGCGCTCGTGCAGCTGGGCGGCCAGCAGGGCCAGCTGCTCGCCGCGCCAGGGGGCCCCGGCGGCGGGCATCACCGTGTTCTGGTCGTAGTAAAGGGTGCTGCTGATCGAGCCCAGCAGGCGAGTCGTGTGCAGGTGCCGCTGGAGCTGGTCGAGGGCCGGAGCCGCTGCAGACATGGGATCGGTGGAGCCGGTGCCGCCATGCTGCCCCCACCGCGGCCCCGATACGGATCGCACCACGGCTGTCCCGGCCGGCCGCCGGCGGCGCCATGGTGGAGGTCGACCCTTCCGGCGCCGGATCGATGCATCCCCCCTCCCCGGAGCAGGCCCTGGTGCTCGCGGCCATCGAACGGTTCATGGCTGACCCCGACCTGGCCCTGGAGGGGCAGCCCGCCGGCAGCGGATCCGGCGATGTGCTCAGTGCGATCCTGCACGCCCTGGCCAGGGTGCTGCCGCTCGAGGAGATCGAACTGGCGGTGACGGGCCTGCTCACGGTCCACTGCGACCAGCTCGATGACGACACCCAGCTGGTGCTGGAGGCCCTGCTCACCGCCATCGAGCGCGACGACGACGAAATGGCCCTCGACAGCCTGCTGGCCAGTGAGGCCAGCCTGCTGGAGGCCAATGCCCTCGACGGCAACGACCTGCTGGTGTGGGATCCGACCGAAACCCCGCCGCTGCAGGAGGTGGAGATCCTCGACGTGCTCGAGCGCTACCCCTGCCGCGGCGAGGGGGCCCGCTGGAGCTGCGACGACTTCGTGGCCCTGCTGGAGGGCAAGATCCTGCAGTGGCGCAAGACCATGGTGGCCCTGGACATCCTCCAGGAGCAGCCCGGCACCCGGCCGTCCGCCAGCACCATGGTGCTCCTGGTCCCGCAGGATCCCGCCGCCCCCATCGAGCAGCTGGAGGTGGGCGTCACCCTGCGGCCGCCGCCACCGGAGTCCAGTGGAGACGCATCGGCACGCAGCCTTCCAGACTGACCTTCACGGGGCAGCGCTCGCCGGCGCTGATCAGCAGGTCGCGCTGGTCGGCCCCGAGGCCGTCGGGCAGATCGATCCAGGCCTCCAGCAGGGCGATGCGGCGCTCGCCGCTGCTGCTCATGCCCTTCTCCACCCGCACCCGGGCGCCCTCAAGGGGAATCCCATGGCGTTCGGCCACGATGCCCATCACCGTGAGCAGGCAGGTGGCCAGGGCCGTCGCCACCAGATCGGTGGGGGAGAACGCCTCCCCCAGGCCCTGGTTGTCCACGGGGGCATCGGTGATCAGCCGCGACCCCGACGGGGCGTGCTCCGCCGCGCAGCGCAGGGCGCCCTCGTAGCGGCAGGTGATCGTGGTCATGGCGGGCGATCGGATAAAGGAAGGCAGCGCCAGGGTGGCAGGGATCCGGGCCCTACATTCGTCCCCCTCGCCGCGGATCCTTGTCCCTGATCCCCATGGTGGCCACCCAGCCGGCCGGGGCGCTGCCGGAGACGATCCGGCTGGCGGTCACACCGGTGTTCCTGCTGGCGGGCATCAGCGGTCTGCTCGGGGTGATCACCACCCGGCTGGCCCGCATCGTCGATCGGGCCCGCCTGCTCAAGGAGCGCAAGGGGGCCGCCACGGTGGCCCAGGAGCGGGAGCTGCAGGAGGAACTGATGCTCCACCGCCGGCGGATGTTCATGGCCTCCCGGGCCTTCGCCTGCGCCACCACCAGTTTCCTGCTGGTGGCCACCGTGGTGGTGGTGCTGTTCGTGAGCACCCTGGCCACGGTCGATCTCACTCCGCTGGTGGCGCTGCTGTTCGTGCTGGCGATGGGTTCGCTGATGACGGCGGTGGTGCTGCTGCTGCGGGAGGTGCAGCTGGGCAGCCTGGCGCTGCGACGGTTCTGAGGGCCGGGCCCCTCGCTGGACGCCCCGGCTCAGGGGGCCGCCAGGCCCATCTCCTCCAGCAGCCGCCGCTGCTGCCGCGCCTCCACGAAGCGGTGGGCGGCCATCGCCCCGCTCACCGCCACCGGCGGCACGCCGATGCCCGGGAACACGCCGGCCCCGCAGAGCACCAGCCCCTCGACCGGGGTGGAGCCACCGGGGAAGGGCCCGCCGCTGGCCGGCCAGGCGGGGCCGTAGCTGCCCTGGTGCATCCGCAGGTAGTGGCGATGGGTGAGAGGGGTGCCCTGCAGTTCCAGCACCACCCGCTCGCGCCAGTCGGGCAGCACCCGTTCGAGCGCCTCGCCGAAGACGGCGCAGCGTTCCCGCTTGAGGCTCTCATAGGCGGCACTGCCCCGCTCCAGCCCCTGCCACAGCTCCCAGGGCTCGTTCGCCGGGGTGTAGCCATGCAGCACCTGGTGGCCCGGCGGCGCGCAGGACGGATCGAGCCGGGAGGGCATCGAAAGCACCACCATGTTGCGCTCGGCCCCGATCCCCCGTTGCCAGTCGCCCACCCAGACGTGGTGGATGGGCAGGTGGTCGAGGTCGTCGCCCCGCAGGGCCAGGTGCCAGTGCAGGAAGCCGGCGCAGGCCGGCGTGGCCGTCTGGCGCCGCCGCCAGCGGGACGGCACCGCTTCCTCGGGCAGCAGGGCGAGCAGGTCCCAGGGGCTGGTGTTGGCGATCACCCCGCGGCCCGCCTCCAGGCGCTCCCCGTTGGCGAGGCGGACGCCCACCGCCCGGCCCTGCTCCACCAGGATCTCCTCCACCGCCGCGCCCGTGCGCAGCCGGCCGCCGTGGCGCTCCATGCCGCGCACCAGGGCCGCCGCCACGGCCCCGCTGCCGCCGATGGGGTAGTCGAGGCAGGCATCGGTCTCGAACCACTCCCCGAACAGGGTCGCCATGGCGGCGGCGCTGGTCTGGTCCATGGGCAACCCGGAGATCAGGAAGCAGAGCAGGTCGACCCAGTGGAGCAGGAACGGATCGCTGAGGTGGCGGCGCGCGATCGGCCCGAAGGCGCCCCCCAGGGCCGCCAGCCGGCCCGCCTGGCCCAGCAGGCGCAGGGCGTTGCCGCCGCCGAGGGTGGTGGCCAGACCCGCCCCGGGCCGCAGGGCCAGCAGGGGCAGGGAGCGGGCCGCTTCGCAGCTGGGTCGCAGGGCCGTGAGGAAGCGGTCCCACTCGGCCGCCACCGCCGGGCCGCGGAGATCCCTCAGCAGCTCCAGGAAGGGAGCCTGGCCCACCCCCACCCGCAGGGACCCCTCGGGCAGCAGCAGGCCCCAGTCGCGGTAGGTGGCCACCGGCAGGGATTCCCCCACCGCCCGCAGCACCTGGGCCAGGGGATTGGTGCTGGGCCACCGGCCCAGACCGCTCCAGAGCGACGGACCGGATTCAAAGTGGAAGGGACCGCGCCGGAACCCGTGGGCCGCCCCACCGGGGGTGGTGTGGGCCTCGAGCACCAGCACCTCCAGCCCGTGACGGGCGGCGATGGCCCCGGCGCAGAGGCCGCCCAGACCGCTGCCCACAACAATCAGATCCACCTTGGAAGGCCCGGGGCCGCGCCGCAACCATGCTGTGGATGTGATTCTATTCAGATTCCCTTCGGATTGAAGCCAATCGCTGGCGCCGATCTCTGACTAGGATTTTTCGAGAAATCAAAGGTTTTGCATTGTCGCAGGGTTTTTCCACCACCACCCTGCCCGAGAGCTTTCCGGCGCTTCCGAACGCCACACCGCCTGGGGCGGAGGCCGGGATGGCAGAGAACGCAGCCACGACCTCACCTGAGGGGCCACCGGTTCGTCAGCCCATTCGGGGTGATTTCGAGCTGAAGCCGTTCATGGACAGTTCGGATCTTCGGGCTTCCTGGCAGATCGCCAACACCGTCCTCCCCTATGCCGCCCTCTGGTGGGTCGCCGACTGGAGCCGTCAGCACGCGCCCCTGCTGCTGATCCCCACCCTCGGGCTGATGGTGCTGCTGCTGGCCCGCTGCTTCTCCCTGATGCACGACTGCGGCCACGACTCCCTGTTCCGCCACCGGCGCGCCAACCAGGTGTTCGGCTTCCTGCTGGGCGTGCTCAGCGCCATCCCCCAGTACCCATGGTCGCGGGGCCATGCCTACCACCACCGCCACAACGGCGACTGGGAGAAGTATCAGGGCCCCTCGGCCCTGGTCACCACCGGCGCCTTCGCCGCCCTTCGGCCTGGGCAGAAGCGGGTCTACCGCTGGCTCCGCCACCCGCTGATGCTGTTTCCCGGCGGTTTCTTCTACCTGGTGATCAAGCCCCGCCTGGCCCTGCTGCTGGGGCTGGGGGGCTTCTTCCCCCATCTGGCGGCCTGCCTGCGCGCGCCGGAGCCGATGGGTCCGGGCCGGATCCTCAGCAGCTACCGCTCCCGCCACTGGTACACCCAGGGGGAATTCCGCCACCTGCTGGCCAACAACGTCGCTGTGATCGGCTCCTGGTGGCTGATGGCCCACTGGCTGGGCGCCGGCGTCTTCTGGTCGCTCTACGCCCCGGTCATGGCCTGCGCGGCGGCGATCTTCATCTGCATTTTCTTCGTGCAGCACAACTTCCCCGGCTCCTATGCCCATGCCACCGCCGGCTGGAGCGAGATGACGGGGGTGCTGGAGGGCACCAGCGACCTGGAGCTGCCGCCCCTCCTCAACTGGTTCTCCGCCGACATCGGCTGCCACGCGATCCACCACCTCTCCTCGAAGATCCCCAATTACCGGCTGCGGGCCTGCCAGGAGCGCAATGCCCACCTGCTGCAGGGCGTCCGGCGCCTGTCCCTGGCTGACATCCCCGGCTGCTTCAGCTACATCCTCTGGGATCCCCAGGCCTGCCGCCTGACCACCATCGAGGGGCTGGCCACTGCGCCGGTGGCTCCCGCTGCGGCCTGACCGCCCGTTCCCTGGCTAGGGATGGGTGCCATTGACAGCCGCGCAGGCGGGGCCGGCATGCTGCGTCAGACCCTGAGCCGCCTTCAGGTCACCACCCGGGGGGAGGGCTTTGATGACATCACCGGAGCGGTCAACGGCCTGATCGCCGCCAGCGGCCTGGTGCTCGGTACCGCCACCCTCGCCAGCCTGCACACGTCCTGTTCCCTGACGGTGAATGAGAACGCGGACCCCGGGGTGCTGGTGGATCTGGCCGCCTTTCTGCGGGCCCTGGTGCCCCCCGAGGGGGTGCGGTCCCTGAGCGGCCAGGGGGAGCGGCGCCCCTGGGTGCACGATGACGAAGGGCCCGACGACATGCCGGCCCACATCCGCACCGCCCTGACCTGCACCAGCCTGGTGCTGCCCTTCGAATCCGGCCGCCTGCTGCTCGGCACCTGGCAGGCGGTGTATCTGTGGGAGCACCGCGCCCGACCCCACCACCGCAGCCTCAGCCTGCATCTGGTCGGCGAATGACACTGACTGCCACCCACTGCCCCCCACCGCCATGGCCGCTCGACCGCTGACCCCCGCCCAGATCGCCGCCCTGCCCGGTGACCTGCCTCACTGGACGCTGCGGGAAGGCAAACTGCACCGCGAACTGCGCTTCAGCGATTTCTCCGCCGCCTTCGGCTTCATGGCCCGGGTGGCCCTGGCGGCCGAGGCGATGGGCCACCACCCGGAATGGTGCAACGTCTGGAACCGGGTGACGATCAACCTCACCACCCATGACACCGGCGGTCTTTCGAACCTCGATGTGGATCTGGCCCGCCGCATCGATGCGTTGGTGGGCTGACCCAAACGGCGTGTCTAGCTCCCCTGGGTGCACCCCCGCCGCACCCATGGGATTTCGCTACCTCGATCGGATCGCCACCAAGGAGAACATCCAGGCGTTCCTTGAACTCGCCGATCTGGCCGCCGGCGCGGGTGCCTCGGCCAACAACGTCTTCCTGCTCTCCCATCGGCTGCGCCAGTCCCGTCCGATGCAGGTGTGCCGGGCGCTGCTGGGACGGGACTCGGCCGCCGCAGCCCTGATCGAGCAGCGGCGGCTCAGTGGCCCCTACGACGCGGCCGCCCTGCGCGCGCTGCCGAAGGGAACCCTGGGGCACACCTACGCCACGGTGCTGGAGACGATGGGATACGACATCAACTTCTTCCCCGCTCCTGAGTTCTACGCCAATCTGGAAACCGACGCCGATTACATCAACTACCGCGTCTACGCCACCCACGACATTCATCACATCGTCAGCGGCTTCAGCCTCGATACCTTCGGGGAACTCGGCGTCATCAGCATGAGCGTGGCCCAGTTCTCGCATCCCGGGCTGGCCTTCACTGATCTGATGGCCCTGCTGCTCAACTGGTTCCGTAACGACACCCCGATCGACGAACTGACGACGCCGGCGGAGCAGGCCCGTACCGCCAGCTACGCCTTCGGCATGATCAGCAAGGGTCTGCACATCGGCGTCGAGGCCCAGCCGCTCTTCCCGGTGATCTGGGAGGAGCGGATGGGCCAGGACCTGGAGGAGCTGCGGGCGGAACTGGGCATCGTGGCGGCGCGGGAGGGGACCTGGAGCTGGTACTCCGACCCCTCCCTCATGGCAGCCCTGGCTGCCTGAGGCCTCAGACCATCGCCGGCGCGGCTGGCTGGATCTCGGCCGGCTCGGCCTGGCGGAAGCGCAGCCGCTCCAGTTCCACATCCACCGCGATGGTGCTGCCGGCGGGGAAGGTGCCCGCCAGGATCGCCTTGGCGATCGGCGTCTCCAGTTCCCGCTGGATCGCCCGCTTCAGGGGCCGAGCCCCGTACACCGGGTCGTAGCCGACGGCGGCCAGCCAGTCGAGGGCCTCGCCATCGACGCGCAAGGCCAGCTTGCGTTCCTCGAGGCGTCGGGCCAGGCGCCGCACCTGCAGCTCCACGATCTGGCGCAGCTCCTCTTCCCGCAGGCTGCGGAAGATGATCGATTCGTCGAGGCGGTTGAGGAACTCCGGCCGGAAGTGGCCCCGCAGGGCCTCGTTGACCCGCTTCTCCATCTCGCCGAAGCGGGCCGGATCGCCGGCCAGATCGAGGATCGAGGCACTGCCGATGTTGCTGGTGAGGATCAGCACCGTGTTGGTGAAATCCACCGTGCGGCCCTGGCCATCGGTGACACGGCCGTCATCGAGGATCTGCAGCATCACATTGAACACATCGGGGTGGGCCTTCTCCACCTCATCGAACAGGATCACGGCGTAGGGCCGCCGCCGCACCGCTTCGGTGAGCTGGCCGCCCTCCTCGTAGCCCACGTAGCCGGGAGGGGCTCCGATCAGCCGGGACACGGCGTGCTTCTCCATGTATTCGCTCATGTCGATGCGCACCATCGCTTCCTCGCTGTCGAACAGCTGGGAGGCCAGGGCCTTGGAGAGCTCGGTCTTGCCCACACCGGTGGGGCCGAGGAACAGGAAGCTGGCGATCGGGCGGTTGGGGTCGGACAGGCCGGCCCGGGAGCGCTGGATGGCATCGGCCACCGCCGTCACGGCCCGCTCCTGGCCGATCACCCGGGTGTGCAGTTCGTCCTCGAGATGCAGCAGTTTCTCCATCTCACTCTGGACGAGCTTGCTGACCGGAATCCCCGTCCACTTGGCGATCACCTCGGCGATGTCGTCCTCGGTGACCTCTTCGCGCAGCAGGTTCTTCTGGCCGGCATGGGCGCTCAGCTCGGCCTCCTTGGCGGCCAGCTTCTTGTTCAGTTCCGCCAGGGTGCCGTACTCCAGTTCGGCGGCCTTGTTGAGGTCGTAGTTGCGCTTGGCCTGCTCCACCTGCAGCTGCACCTGCTCGATCTCCTCCTTGATGGCGGAGAGTTCGTCGATCGAGCCCTTCTCCTTCTGCCACTGGGCGTTGAGGCTGCTCTGCTGCTCCGCCAGGTCGGCCAGTTCCTTCTCCAGCCGTTCCAGACGATCCTTGCTGGCGGGATCCGATTCCCGGCCCAGGGAGAGCTTCTCCATCTCCAGCTGCAGGATGCGGCGGTCGAGCTCGTCGATCTCCTCCGGCTTGGAGGTGATCTCCATCTTCAGCCGGGCCGCCGATTCATCCATCAGGTCGATGGCCTTGTCCGGCAGGAAGCGATCGGCGATGTAGCGGCTGCTGAGCACGGCCGCCGCCACCAGGGCGTTGTCGGCGATGCGCACGCCGTGGTGCACCTCATAGCGCTCCTTGAGGCCCCGCAGGATCGAGATCGTGTCCTCCACGGTGGGCTGGTCGACGAACACCTGCTGGAAACGGCGCTCCAGGGCCGGGTCCTTCTCGATGTGCTGGCGGTGCTCGTCGAGGGTGGTGGCGCCGATGCAGCGCAGCTCGCCGCGGGCCAGCATCGGTTTGAGCAGGTTGCTGGCGTCCATGGCCCCGCCGCTGGCGCCGGCGCCCACCACGGTGTGGATCTCGTCGATGAACAGGACGATTTGGCCCTCGCTGGAGGTGACCTCCTTGAGCACGGCCTTGAGACGCTCCTCGAACTCGCCGCGGTACTTGGCACCGGCGATCAGGGCGCCCATGTCGAGGGCGATCAGCTGGCGGTTCTGCAGGGCGGTGGGGACGTCGCCGTTGACGATCCGCTGGGCCAGCCCTTCGACGATGGCGGTCTTGCCGACGCCGGGTTCACCGATCAGCACCGGGTTGTTCTTGGTGCGGCGCGAGAGGATCTGCACGGTGCGGCGGATCTCCTCGTCGCGACCGATCACCGGATCGAGCTTGCCTTCCCGGGCGGCGGCGGTGAGATCACGGCCGTACTTCTCGAGGGATTCATAGGTGCCCTCCGGGTTCTGGTCGGTCACGCGTTGGCTGCCCCGCACGGCCAGGACAGCCTCGCGCAGCCGGCGCTCATCGGTGCCGGCCTGGGAGAGCAGCTGGCGGCCGCAGCGGTCATCACCGGCCAGGGCCAGCACCAGGTGCTCGACGGCGATGTAGCTGTCCTGGAACTCCTTCTTCAGGGCCTCCGCCCGGTCCAGCACGGCGTTCAGTCCCTTGCCCAGGTAGACGTTCTCAGGGGCGGCGGCCAGGCTGGGCTGGGCAGCGATGAAGGCCTCCAGCTTCTGGCTCAGCACCCCCAGGTCCACGCCGGCCTTCTCCAGGATCCGACTGGCCAGGTCCTGCTGGGCCAGCAGGGCGGCGAAGAGGTGCTCGCTGTCCATCTGCTGCTGGCGCTTCTGCTGGGCCAGTTGCTGGGAGGCCACGACGGCGCCCCAGGCCTTCTCGGTGAACAGGTCGGCGGTGGGATGCATGGGTGACGTTCTCCTTGCGGGCAGTGACTGAAGCCAACGTATGAATCCCGTCGGGATCGGCCGAGTGGGAGGACCGAACCGCGGCGTTCGGCCCTCCTCCCCGGTGGCGGGCGGGCCGTACCGCCGGGTGGGGCGAACCGACCTGCGAGGGGCTCAGCCGCTCAGGGTCCCCCCAGATCGGGCATGGGCACCTGGAAGCCGCGCTGCTGACCGCAGAGCTGGGTGGGGCAGCCGTCCGGGCCGTAGAGCGCATCGGCCGCCGAAAGACAGCCCATGCCGTTCTTCTGGGCCACCTGGGACGGATGGATCCGCAACGGCTGGAGCACGGCCTCGCTTCTGGGCACCACCAGTCGACAGGGGGGAGGTGAGAGACCGGGCCTGGCCTCGATGGCCAGGGGCTGGTTGGGGGTCTGGCCCTGGGCCCGGGCCGGCGCCGCGAAGGGCACCACGATGGCGGTCATCAGGGCCAGGGGCACCCCTGCCGAGGACAGGCCCCCCAGCAGGCCCGGCCGCAGCCCGGCAGAGGTGGGGATCGCCATGATGGGAACTCGGCTGTGCCCCATTCTCGCCTCTGCAGCCCTTCCGTCTCCGATGTCCTCCCCCGCCGACGACCAGGCCCTGGTGGCCGACCTGGCCAGAGCATCCCTCAGCCTTGGCGGGGCCGGGGAGCCGGAACGGGACTGCTGGCGGGTGGTGCACCGCCACGTCCATGGAATGTTGCCCAGCGAGTACGACATCCGTGAAATCGACGAGGATCTGTTCCTCGCCGTCCTGGCCAGGCGCAAAGCCGACTCTGCTGCTGCAGCAGACGATCCGGCCTGACCGTCGACCCTGCGGAAGGTGACAGCAAGGGACAGCAGATGACCCCATGCACGTACGTTATGCACCGCCCGTCCATCGGGCACCTCCGGGCCGTTTGTCGTTTTCGTATTCGCCATGGCCAGCGTGAACATCGCCCGCGGCCGCCTCTACCTCCTGGCCAAGGTGCCCAGACGCGACGGTTCCCCGGGCCTTCACCAGACCCGCATCGCCCTGCGGCTTGATGACACCCCGATCAACCGGCGCACGGCCGCCAAGCTGTTGCAGACCCTGGAGAAGCAGCTCGCCTCAGGATCCTTCGACTGGTCCTACTGGAGCGACGATGCCGCTGTCGGCGTGACGTGGCGGGAGGCGATCGCCAGGCTCTACAGGAAGAAGGTCGTGCTGGGTCGCACGTCAGAGAGCACCTGGGAGGTGAGCTACATGGGCCGGCTGCGGCAGATCCCCCAAGGCAGCACTGTCACCACCGACTCGATCGCCGCAGCGCTGCAGCGGTACGACCGGGGCAGCTGCTCCTACAAGGAGCTCTGGTACCTGCTGCAGCACCTCGCCGGACTGGTGGGCGTGCCGTTCCCCGAGCTGCCGGTGCCCACCTACGGCCAGGCCGAACTGGTGGCGGTGCCGACCGATGAGGAGATCATCAGCTGGCTTGAGGCCACCCCACAGCCGGCGCGGTGGTACCTGGCGATGGCCGCCACCTACGGCCTCCGGCCACATGAGATCGAGGGGGCGGTACTGATCGATCGGGACTACTGTCAGGTGGCCGAGCGCACCAAGACCGGATTCCGCACCGTGGTCCCGTTACCGCGAGAGTGGGTGGAGCGGTTCCAGCTGCACGACCGCCAGCACCGCTCCGGGCCCAGGGTCAGCAGCCGGCCTGATGCCGTGTCGAAGTGGCTGTCGAAAGCTTGCAGGGGCGTACCGTGGCGGCCGTACTCGCTGAGGCACGCCTACGCCGGGCGGCTCTGGCGCGAGGGTGGCTCGCGGCTGGACCTCTACACGGCGGCCAGGTTGATGGGCCACACCCCGCAGGTCCACGCCAGGACGTACAGATCCCACATCCAGCCGCATCAGGTGGCCGAGGCGGCGGAGAGGGCGTTAGGGGGTGGGTGAGCTGGGAGGTGCTACTCGTTGCCCCATGCTTCCAGTTCATCGGCAATGGCCAAAATGTCGGCTTGACGAATAAACAAGCCATCGCCGTCACTACTGCCGCGAAGCAGATCCTTGCTGTTGGCAAGTGCCCGCAGGCCAGCGGCAGCGGGATCAGTGATCTCCGAGCGGAACCAGGGCCTGGTGCGAAGCTGACCAAAGCATGCGGAATGGATCGCGTCAGCGGTTGGGCTTAGGTCGCTCATCGTTGGTCTCCAGCTGGTGCCGGCACCACCGCCGCCAC